>JACMMY010000221.1 GCA_014378805.1 Moraxellaceae bacterium | reverse complement strand
TTAATTTTTTTGTTTTTTAAGAGATTCCTCATAAGGGAAACTTAAAAGTAGGGGGACGTTCTCAAGAAGAATACCCCCTGATATTGACTCTTTTCTAACGTCATATAAGTGTCAGAAAAGAAACTAGAGGATAAATAGATGTCTGAACAATATGATCTCGTCGTCATTGGTGGCGGTCCTGGTGGCTACGAAGCGGCAATTCGTGCTGCTCAATTGGGGATGAAAGTCGCCTGTATCGAAAAACGTGTTCATAAAGGTAAGCCATCACTCGGTGGTACGTGTCTGAATATCGGTTGTATTCCATCAAAAGCATTGCTCGATACGTCACATCGTTATGAAAGCACGACTCACGATCTTGCCGCCCATGGTATTACCACTGGGAAAGTGGAGATTGATATCGCCACGATGATTGCGCGCAAAGATAAAGTTGTGGATCAATTGACCAGTGGGATTGCTGCTTTATTATCAGGTAATAAAATTCAGTGGTTACAAGGTGCTGGTAAGTTACTAGCTGGAAAAAAAGTAGAATTTACCCCGCTTGATGGTTCTGCTGTACAACTTATAGACGCAAAATATGTAATCCTCGCTTCGGGTTCAGTTCCTATTAATATCCCTGTTGCTCCTGTGAATGAACAAGAGATTGTGGATTCGACAGGTGCCTTAGATTTTACCTCTGTTCCACAAACACTCGGCGTAATCGGCGCAGGTGTGATTGGTTTGGAACTCGGTTCAGTATGGCGTCGTCTCGGCTCTGAAGTGGTTGTATTTGAAGCGCTAGATACTTTTTTACCCATGGCAGATAAAGCGGTTGCAAAAGAGTCTCAGAAGATTCTCACTAAGCAAGGTTTAGACATCCGTTTAAACGCAAAAGTTACTGCAACTCAAGTTGAAAATGGCAAAGTGACAGTCAGTTACAACCAAGCTGGTGAAGATAAAACACAAGTGTTTGACAAACTAATTGTCTGCGTGGGGCGTAAAGCATATACCGCAGAATTACTGGCTGAAGATAGCGGCGTTAAAATGACTGATCGCGGCTTGGTCGATGTCAATGATCAATGCCTGACCTCAGTTGAAGGCGTTTACGCAGTGGGTGACTTAGTTCGTGGTCCGATGCTAGCTCATAAAGCGATGGAAGAAGGTGTAATGGCGGTCGAACGCATCCAAGGTCATGCCGCGCAGGTGAATTACGAAACGATTATTAGCGTGATTTATACCAGCCCTGAAATTGCATGGGTTGGTTTGACAGAAGAAGCGGCGACTGCAAAAGGTCATGAAGTAAAAACTGGTCAGTTTGCATTCGCAGTCAATGGTCGAGCTTTAGCCACTGGCGAAACGCAAGGTTTTGTGAAGTTTGTCGCGGATGCAAAAACAGATCGTTTACTCGGTATGCATGTCATTGGCGCTGGCGCTGGCGATATTGTGCATGAAGGCATGATCGCACTTGAGTTTGTTTCAAGCGTTGAAGATTTACAG
Organism: Moraxellaceae bacterium; assembly: GCA_014378805.1. GTDB lineage: Bacteria > Pseudomonadota > Gammaproteobacteria > Pseudomonadales > Moraxellaceae > Aquirhabdus. The sequence goes on along the minus strand of JACMMY010000221.1, from coordinate 5,448 downwards.
TTAATGACTTTTGCTCATCCAACTTTATCAGAAGTGGTGCATGAGGCTGCTTTGGCAGTTGATGGTCGTGCAATCCATGCGATCCAACGTAAACGTAAAGCTTAAATAAGTATGTGAAAAGGTGGTTTTCGTAATCGTGATATTTGTAAAAAGCATGTTTGTAAAAGCCACCTGATGTCTGGAAACTGCGCAATCAATGGGTCGTCAATTTGGCGATTCTAGTGGTGTAGTATTTAATAAACCAACGATAACTCGGTTAGGTATCTCAATGAATTTACATGAATATCAGGCAAAAGCCCTGCTCAAGAAATATGGATTTCCTGTTCAGGAAGGCATTGTAGCGACAACGCCTGAAGAAGCTGCTGCGGCATTTGAAGCAATCGGCAATTTTGCTGTTATCAAGGCGCAAGTTCATGCGGGTGGTCGTGGTAAGGCTGGCGGCGTAAAAATCGCGAAGACCGCTGAAGAAGCGGCTCAAATCGCTAAAGATTTAATCGGCAAAAACTTGGTGACTTATCAAACGGATGCACTTGGTCAACCTGTTAATAGCGTATTGGTCTGCCAAGATGTTTATCCAGTTGAGCGTGAGTTGTATTTGGGCGCGGTTGTAGATCGTTCAAGCCGCCGTGTTACTTTCATGTCATCGACTGAAGGTGGTGTGGATATTGAGAAAATTGCTGAAGAAACACCAGAAAAAATCATCAAAACCACTGTTGATCCATTAGTGGGTTTACAGCCATTCCAAGCACGCGATGTTGCGTTCCAATTGGGCTTGAAAGATAAGCAAATCGGTCAATTTGTAAAAATTATGCTTGCTGCTTATCAAGCATTCATCGAAAACGATTTTGCACTGTTTGAAATCAATCCATTGTCAGTTCGTGAAAACGGCGACATTTTGGCAGTTGATGCAAAAATTGGTATCGACTCGAATGCGTTGTATCGTTTGCCAGAAATTTTAGCAATGCGTGATAAATCTCAAGAAAATGAACGCGAATTGAAAGCGTCTGAGTTTGATCTAAACTATGTTGCGCTCGAAGGCAATATCGGCTGTATGGTCAATGGTGCGGGTCTTGCGATGGCAACCATGGACATCATCAAGTTGTACGGTGGTCTGCCAGCTAACTTCCTTGACGTCGGTGGTGGTGCAACCAAAGAACGTGTCATCGAAGCGTTCAAATTAATCTTGTCTGATAGCTCCGTACAAGGCGTATTGATCAACATCTTCGGTGGTATCGTACGTTGCGATATGATTGCGGAAGCGATTATTGCTGCGGTTAAAGAAGTGAACGTTACTGTACCAGTCGTCGTGCGCTTAGAAGGTAATAATGCCGAATTAGGTAAGCAATTACTTCGTGATTCTGGTTTAACTCTCATTCCTGCCGATGGTCTCGCTGATGCGGCAGTAAAAATCGTCGCAGCAGTGAAAGCCTAAGGAGTATCACAATGAGCGTTTTAATTAATAAAGATACTAAAGTATTGGTACAGGGTTTTACTGGTAAAAACGGTACATTCCATTCTGAGCAAGCGATTGCTTACGGTACTAAAGTCGTTGGTGGTGTCACACCGGGTAAAGGTGGTTCAAGCCATTTAAGCCTGCCAGTTTTCAACACCATGCGTGAAGCGGTTGATCAAACCCAAGCTGACGCAACTGTGATCTATGTACCAGCACCATTCGTACTCGACTCTATCGTTGAAGCGGTTGATTCTGGTGTGAAATTGATCGTAGTCATCACCGAAGGTGTACCAACCCTCGATATGCTGAAAGCAAAACGCTATTTGGAAACTTATGGCAATGGCGCACGTCTTGTGGGTCCAAACTGCCCAGGCGTGATCACACCGGGTGAATGTAAAATCGGCATTATGCCAGGTCACATTCATTTGCCAGGTCGCATCGGAATTATTTCCCGTTCAGGTACATTGACCTACGAAGCAGTGGCACAAACCACTAAACTCGGTTTAGGTCAGTCTACTTGTATTGGTATCGGTGGTGATCCAATTCCAGGTATGAACCAGATCGATGCATTGAAACTGTTCCAAGATGATCCAGATACTGATGCGATCATTATGATCGGTGAGATCGGTGGTTCTGCTGAAGAAGAAGCCGCTGAATACATCAAATCTGATGTGACCAAACCAGTTGTTGGTTACATTGCTGGTGTAACTGCACCAAAAGGCAAACGTATGGGTCATGCGGGCGCGATCATTTCTGGCGGTAAAGGTACAGCAGAAGAGAAGTTTGCTGCATTTGAACGCGCTGGTATGGCATACACACGTAGCCCAGCTGAATTGGGTTCTACGATGCTAGAAGTGCTGAAAAGCAAAGGTATGGCTTAATCGATTTGAGAACTCTTGCTTTTAAAAGTGAGAGTTTTCTTAAATGGTTAATGGAGAAGGGCGCTAATTTAGATTGGTGTCCTTTTTTGTTTTTGGTGATTTTTAATCCAAAGTCTGGTCTGATAAGCTGACATTGAAATCTATCTTCAAAACTAGCATGATTCATCTTTAGTATATATGTGAGCTATAAAATGACTGATGTCACCCAAACAGCGACACTTGAAAACTCCAAACCATCTGGTGTGTTGTCACTACAAACCATCCCGATGCCTGCGGATACTAACTGGTCTGGTGATGTGTTTGGAGGCTGGTTGGTCTCGCAAATGGACTTAGCTTGTGCTGTCTGCGCGCGCTTTCACGCTAAAGGTCGTGTCGTGACCGTTTCGATTAACAACGTGATTTTCCATAGACCTGTTAAAGTCGGCAGCACTTTAGCGTGTTATACCAAGTTGCTTAAAGTCGGTAAGACGTCGATGCAAATTTTGGTCGAAGTCTGGGAAATTCATGATGACCAAGAGATGCTGAAAGTCACCGATGGGATATTTACGTTTGTTGCGATTGATGAAGTTGGAAATAAACGGACTGTACCCCCATTGTTAGGGTAAATAGAAGGTCACTTGTCACAAATTATTATTTAACTTATTACTTGTTAAGTAATTGAGTTTCAATAGAGCTTAACGTGTCCAGTCGGCGCTTCACACGTTAAGCTCTATTATAATATCTGCTATTGATCTGTTTGCGCCGAATCAAGCACTCGTTTTAATTCGACAGTACGTTGCTCGGTTAGACGTTGCTCGCAGCCTAAACGCGCGATTTCTTTATTTTCGGCGCCTACACTTGTTAAACGACATTCAAGTTCACGCTTTTTAAGCCATCCTTTTTGATCACTGAGTAATTTTCCTCGGATATCCTTTGAAAACGCATTCCAAACTAAATTGATTTTTTCATTACTTTGATCTAATTTCGCTTGAGCTTCGTTAATTTGTAATTGAGCGTAGGCCTGTTGGTCATTTTTCAGTTGTTGAGCAGCCTCTTCCGCTTGAGCAGTCTCTTGTGCAGCCAGTTGAGCTTGTTGTTCACTTTCTTGGAGCTGTTGTATTTGGATGTTTTGTCTTGCTGGTTTCGATAGAACATCTAAAAACACTTGATTTAAAAAGGTAACGGCTAATTCAGAGTTACTCACCTGAGTGTAAATTTTCTGACCATCATCGGTAGGTTGAATACTATATTCGACGTCGTAACTGAGTTTGGTGTTCTCAAATGGCACATCCCCCACCAGCGCAAAATCTTGCAATGAGCTTTCATTAACCAGAGCGCGTGACTCATTAGCAGTTTGAATGGTTTCTGGTGTTAGTTCTGCATTAAATGTCCCAACACAAAGTTTTTTCTTGCTTTGTGCGTCATTATGATTGGTACGAACATCCGCGATACTAAAATTCATTTGCTGATTTAATGCGCGTACTTTGGCAACATCAATGCCAGTAATACCTTCCTTGAGCAATTCTTTTAATTGCGCTAAGCTTTTTTTGTTTAGTTCGTCTTTGAAAACTTGAATGACTAAATTTTTACTTTCTTCGCTGCCACACTCAACAGCTGGATTAGTGAATTGACTACAGCTTGTTAGGCTTATGGCTGCAGCACTAAATATGATTCCCCACGATTTTTTCATAAAATTTCACATTCTGTTTTTTGTGTGATTTAGTATGCGAAATTATGTTTTTTTATGCAACAGATTGCTGACGTAAGTGAAGGCTGAGATGTCCACTTCGACTAGCTCAGTGAACTTAGATTCTTTTTCGGATTTTTTTGGGGGAGTAACGAGTAAAGAGCTTACGCTGCGGTAGAAATGCTGCTTGCCAATTTTGCTAGGGTCTCGTCAATGAGTTGACGCGTTTCAGGAACGCACATTCCGCAGCAAGTACCCACGTCTAATTCGTCACGCACTTCACGAAAAGTATCACAGCCATTTTTAACGGCTTGTTTGATTGCTTTGTCAGTCACACCGCGGCATAGGCAAACGTACATATGAGGTCTCTAATAAGATTCTAAACTGGTTAAGTCTCGAGCTCTTTCCTTATGAGCTATTTCTGAACGTTTGAACTTGGATAAAGTTCTAAACGGGAATAACTATATTATTGATAATTATTCTCAAATGTCAATAGTTACTCTTATGAGAATCGTTCTTGTTCCGACGAATGGTAGATTCAGTTTTCTCAAGTAAAGTGAAATACAATTCGGTTTTTTAGCATAAGCATTGCTCAACACATGACTTTTTATAGAAAACTTGCTAAAGTCATTGCCTTATATTTTTTCATCAGCTTTTGCTGAGGTTTAATGGAAGTGCTGGGTTCGCGCAGGAAGCTATACAAATAAATGCGTGTTCTTTGCTAACAAATTTCTCAAATTTTCATCTCGCGGTGATATGACCTTTCGTACAGGCCATCACTCCCCAAGGATCTATGTCATGTCTCAACTCGTTCCAATTGTCATCACATTGCCTAATGGCGATCAAAAGCAATTCGATCAATCTGTATCCGTCATGGATGTTGCCCAAAGTATTGGTGCAGGATTGGCGAAAGTCACGCTAGCGGGTCGCGTCAACGGCAAACTCGTCGATGCATCTGATCTCATCACCGAAAATGCAACATTGCAAATCATCACGCCAAAAGATGAAGAAGGGCTGGAAATCATTCGCCACTCTTGCGCGCATTTGCTCGGTCATGCAGTGAAGCAGTTGCGTCCTGATGTGAAAATGGTAATTGGTCCTGTGATTGAGGAAGGCTTTTACTACGATATCTATAGCGAAAAACCATTTACTTTAGATGATGTTGCGGCAATCGAAGCGCGTATGAAAACGCTGATCGATGCGGATTATGATGTCATCAAAAAAATGACTCCGCGCGCGGAAGCGATTGAAGTATTCCAGTCACGCAAAGAAGATTACAAATTGCGCCTGATTGAAGACATGCCTGATGAAACAGCGATGGGCTTATATTATCACCAAGAATACGTCGATATGTGCCGTGGCCCTCACGTTCCAAATACACGTTTCTTGAAAGCATTTAAGCTGACTAAATTGTCTGGTGCTTACTGGCGCGGCGATGCAAAAAACGA
>JACMMY010000220.1 GCA_014378805.1 Moraxellaceae bacterium | reverse complement strand
TCATGTGGACGTGCGCATTATCGCGGCAACGCACCAGAATTTAGAAAAATTGGTCGCTGAAGGTAAGTTCCGTGAGGATTTGTACCATCGTTTGAATGTTATTCGAATTCATATACCGCGCTTACGTGATCGCAGCGAAGACATCCCAATGCTGGCTGAACACTTTTTGCAACGTGCTGGACATGAGTTGTCTGTCGAACCTAAACAACTGCGTAGTGAAACAGCGGCTTTCCTCCAACAATTACCTTGGCCGGGAAATGTGCGTCAGTTAGAAAATGCCTGTCGTTGGCTAACCGTGATGGCAAGCAGTCGTGAAGTATTACTTACCGACCTGCCGCCTGAACTTCGTTCACCCAGTATGACGCAATCACATACTGCGGTAAAAGTTGAAGGAATGATTGCTGGACAACCGCAAGTGTCGCTAGGTCATTCATCACTTGAATGGGATGCTGCGTTGAGTTTATGGGCGAAGCAACATCTGATGAACGGTGAACAGCAAATTTTAAATACTGCGACGCCCATGTTTGAACGTGTCATGATTTTGGCAGCACTAGAGCATAGCCAGGGTAAGAAACGTTTGGCTTCAGAATTACTGGGTTGGGGGCGTAATACCTTAACCCGTAAACTCAAAGAGTTGGGTATTTCAAGTACAGATGATGAAGAAGATGCGGCTTAGCATTTAGAGTCATGCTGATGCTGTTAAAAAAAAACCTCGCAATTTATTGATTGTGAGGTTTTGTTATTTTTAATGAATATAAAAGCAATAAAAAGCACCACTGAAAAGTTACTTATTTCATTACGCGTGTATGGATTGCATCCAGTTTTTCTTTCCAATCTATACGTAGTGGAATGATTGTACAACTCGACGAAATCCACTGACCATTCATATCAATATAGTGTTGCATCGATTTTATTCGCTAGGCAACTTCCAAATGACGACCAAAAAAAACCTCAAGCAATTAGCTTAAGGGATTTTTATTTCTATCGCAATCGATAGTGACCACAAATTAGTGGTGGGGGCGAAGAGACTCGAACTCTTACACCTTGCGGCGCCAGAACCTAAATCTGGTGCGTCTACCAATTTCGCCACGCCCCCAACGGCGCGTATCATACCAAGATCAGAATGAACTAGATAGCCTTAGAGCACCCGATTTCGTTAATAACGAGTGCAGAAGGCGAATATTTAATCAGTTCAAACCGTTGCATCGATATCTTCAACTTTCTTAAGTGATAGTTTTCCATTTGAAAGGACGTAGTGCTGTCCTTTTGGATCAAGTGGGTCATGCAAGTGTAAAATCACAGGATGTTTATGGGTAAACTTTCCATAAGGGTGAGCAAGCGGGAATGGATGCGCTAAATGGTCTTTTACCCGTTTTAAAATCCATGGATGTACGGCAATATTTAAGTTTAAGAACGTCGCTTTACGTCCGTAATAATCTTGCCAAATTCCCAAGTCATAGGTCAGACGCCGAAAATGATCTAAAAATTCATCAAAATCATTTGCATTGAAGCTAACAGTTCTTGTTATTTTTTTAAACAAGAACTGCCCTGACTGCTCGTCAGTTGTTGTGTAGAAAGACTTATTAGAAGATTCTTTTGCAACTGACAAAGTACATACTCCAGATTTTAGATTAAAAAATTAATCATTAATCTACACGCAATAATTCGTTTAAACCTGTTTTCGAACGAGTTTGCGCATCGACTTTCTTCACAATCACAGCTGCGTAGAGGCTGTATTTACCGTCTGCTGAAGGTAAGTTACCAGCGACAACAACTGAACCAGCGGGGACGCGACCATAAGTGACTTCGCCTGTTTCACGGTCATAAATCTTAGTCGATTGACCAATATAAACACCCATTGAAATCACTGAGCCTTCTTCAACGATCACGCCTTCAACGATTTCAGAGCGCGCACCGATAAAGCAATTGTCTTCAATAATCGTTGGGTTTGCTTGTAATGGCTCGAGTACGCCGCCAATCCCTACACCGCCAGACAAATGCACGTTTTTACCAATTTGCGCACATGAACCTACTGTTGCCCATGTATCAACCATTGTACCTTCATCGACATAAGCGCCGATATTTACATACGAAGGCATCAAGATCACATTACGCGCAATAAAGCTTCCTTTACGTGCGGTTGCTGGTGGTACAACACGAATTCCCGCTGCCTGAAATTGTGCCTCATTCCAATCAGCAAACTTTGTAGGAACTTTGTCGAAATATTGTAGTGAATGTCCACCACTTAACGGAATATTGTCGTTTAAGCGGAAAGATAGTAGAACAGCTTTTTTCAACCATTGGTTGACTTGCCACGCGCCATCAATTTTTTCAGCAACGCGTAATGAGCCATTGTCTAAACCAGCAAGTGCTTCTGCAACTGCATCACGGACATCTTGTGGTGCATCTGTTGGTGAAAATTTCAGACGATCTTCAAATGCTTGTTCAATCAGGCTGGCGAGTTGAGTCATGGGAGATTCCAATTATTTTAAGGTGAAAAAGAAACAATATTAATTTGCGGTGTCGTATGCGTAACAATGACGCAAGATGATAAAAACATTCATAGATTGTACCGTAAAATCAGACGTGATGGCGAATCGAGAAGCCGATCACGTCTTGATTTTTATGGACACGTTCTAAAGAACATATAAATAGCAGCGATAATAAGATGCTTCATCCTTAATCCGATTCATAATCGGCGCACATTGTTAAATCCTTAGACGCTTCAACTTTAGATAAACGCATCACTAAAGTCACGCTTGCAGCAACACATAGGTTAATGATTAGCGCATAAAGTGCTGAGTATCCAGGAATGCTATAACCATTGATGACTAAAGTATAAATCGGTTTGAACTGAACCGAATATGCCATCAGACTGCCTGAAATCATTCCAATTAACCAGCCAATCATTAGTGCCCGATGATCAAACCAGCGTGTATACAAACCAATAAATACAGCAGGTAATACTTGAATAATCCATACGCCGCCAAGTAGTTGCAAGTTGATCGCATATTGAGTTGGAATAAATAATACGAAAAGAAGTGCGCCGAATTTCACTGCCAAAGAGATATTTTTTGCAATAAATGTCTCTTGTTTAGGCGTCAGACTTGGATTGATATATTCTTTATGAATGTTGCGTGTATAAAGGTTTGCGGCTGCAATGGACATAATTGCGGCAGGTACGAGTGCGCCAATCCCAATAGCCGCAAATGCAACACCTACAAACCATGATGGAAAACTGTGAATGAATAATGCTGGAATCGCAAAATTATTGCCATATTGTGCAAAACCTTGTGCGAACTCTGGCATGTCTTTCACACCTGAAGCGATTGCCATATAGCCGAGCAACGCAATCAAACCGAGTAACACAGAATACGCAGGCAGCAAAATCATATTTTTACGCAGCGTATTTGCACTGTTGGATGACAATGCAGCGGTCATTGAATGTGGATAGAGAAACAGTGCCAATGCCGAACCGACTGCCAGCGTGAAGTAGGCGCTAAATTGATTGAGGCTTGTGTCAGAAGGTGCTTTCAACAGTAATTTTTCAGAAGGAACTGCGTCGAAGATTTTTCCAAAACCACCGAGTTGCATGGGGATGATAATAAAAGCCGCAATAATAGTGATGTAAATGAGTACATCTTTCACCACTGCAATCATCGCAGGTGCACGTAAACCACTGGTATAGGTATAAGCTGCCAAAATGATAAACGCCACAATCAATGGCAACTCACCTAAAGCGCCAGAAGTATCAACGCCTAAGCCACCAATAATCACTTCAATACCCACCAGTTGCAACGCAACATAAGGCATTGTCGCGAGAATCCCAGTAACAGCAATTGCGAGAGCCAATAGCGGACTGTTATATCGTGCGCGTATAAAGTCGGCAGGCGTGACAAAGCCATGCTTACGCGAGACTGACCAGAGCCGAGGCAAGACCATAAAGGCGAGTGGATAAATCAAAATCGTGTAGGGAATCCCAAAAAAACCAAACGCTCCCATACCGAATAGTAATGCTGGAACGGCAATAAATGTATATGCCGTATATAAGTCACCGCCAAGCAAAAACCATGTAATCCATGTACCAAAACGACGACCCGCTAATCCCCATTCATCGAGTGAGTGAAGGTCGGCTTGTTTCCAGCGTGCTGCGTAAAATCCAAGGATCGTGACAAATAGAAATAATGAAACAAAAACAATCGTTGCAGTCATGTCTAATTTCATTATTTAGTTTCCTTTGAATCTGTTTCATTTTTATTGGATTCTTGATTCCTTGTGACTTGGACGTGTGCTTTGTAATACACGACGCCAATCGTTGCAGCCGCTACGAAAACTAGCACCAGTTGATACCAATAAAAGAAAGGAAATCCAAATAGGCCTGGTTCAATATGGTTGTAAGACGGAACCCATAACGCAAGAACCCAAGGAAAAACGAGGAGCCAATACCAGCGTTTGGTTTTGTTTTTTGAAAGATTATCCATGATCTAAAAATCGCAAAAAAGATTAAGCGGATATTAGATGATTTTTATAGGTTGTGCATGAGTTTGAAAAGTACTTATTTAGATGAATTTATATACTAAGAGCCAAAGTATTTATTATATAGTGAGGGAAATAGTCTTTCATATTGCACATGGTCTATCCCACATGCAGCAATCCATATTTCGTCTAATTCTTGAGAGTAGTCTTCAATTTTTATAAAAATAGGGATTACTGTTTCGCCACCAATTAATCGAATTGAAATATTTAAATGGTCTTGTGAACTTTCTCGAGTTGCGACAACGTCAGTTTGGATATTTGTATAGGCTGCTAAAGGATAAAAAATCCCTTCAGCAACACCCATCGGTGGATCGCCACACTCTAATTCAGTGTGGCCAATAATTGATAAGCCGCTTAATACTTCAAAGCGCATAAGGAACTCATCCGTAAGTAAATTTACTACCCAGTCACCTTTACACTGCGTCTCACTGGAGGTACTGGCTCTCCGCGATATTGACGGTCTGCGAAATAGCTTGAACGAACCATCGGCGCTGCCCAAATATTTCTAAAACCTAATGCTTGTCCATGCGCGGTATAACGCTCAAACTCTTCTGGATGAACGAAGCGTTCAACGGGCGCATGACTTTTTGATGGTTGTAAATATTGGCCGATGGTAATGTAATCCACATCATGCGCACGCAAATCATCGAGCAGTGCAAGCACTTCTTCTTCGGTTTCACCGAGACCAACCATCAATCCACATT
>JACMMY010000219.1 GCA_014378805.1 Moraxellaceae bacterium | reverse complement strand
TTTATCACGATCAGTCAACGGTGGCGGCCCGCCTGTTTGTACGCCAGCCCCACGTAAACTATCCATGAAGTCACGTAAATGAAGCCTTGCACGAACATTATCCATGGTAAACACCTCACCACGCGGATGCAGTGCAGTACCACCTTTTTCAATCACTTGCGCCGCCAGCGGAATATCTTGCGTCATCACTAAATCGCCAGCTTTCATGCGTGAAACGATTTCTTGATCCGCCATATCTGCACCGCCAGACACCTGCATCGAACGAATCAAATTAGACGGCGTAATACCGACAGGCTGATTAGCAACAAAAACTGTCGGCAGTTGATGCCGATCAGCCGCACGAAAAATGACCTCGCGCAAAATCCGCGGACACGCATCCGCATCAATCCACAAGGTCATGTTGGACTTTGGCTTCGGGGCTACGACTTCTGCTTGAGGTTGATCAGTCATTAACGTGGCTGCATACGAATTGCGCCATCGAGACGGATGGTTTCGCCATTCATAAAGCTGTTTTCAACGATATGCAGTGCAAGTTTTGCATACTCTTCTGGATAGCCCAAACGCTTCGGAAATTGCGTCATCGCAATCAATGGCAACTTCACGCTATCAGGCGAAGCATTCATCAGGGGTGTATTAAAAATACCCGGTGCAATGGTATTCACACGGACACCAATCATGGCGAGATCACGTGCCAAGGGCAAAGTCATACCGACAACACCACCTTTCGATGCGGAATACGCCACTTGACCAATCTGACCATCAAACGCCGCAACAGAAGCAGTATTAATAATCACACCACGTTCATTATCTTCGTCATCTGGCGTGTTGTGTTGCATCGCTTCCGCGGCAAGACGCGTCACGTTGAATGTACCGATGAGATTGATGGTAATGACTTTGGTAAATAATTCGAGTGAATGAGGACCATTCTTTCCAACAGTACGGCTGGCTGAACCAATACCCGCGCAGTTGACTGCAATGTGTAAGCCACCAAAATCTTGCATAACTTGATCAATCGCTGTTTTTACTGAAACTTCATCGCTAACATTGACAGTATAAGCACGAACTTTCGAGCCTAACTCAAGTGCCACAAGATCAGCTTGCTCGCGATTGAGGTCAAAAATAGCAACGCAAGCGCCCTTTTCGGCTAATAAACGAACGGTTGCAAGACCTAAACCTGATGCACCACCTGTAACCAAAGCAACTTTTTGCTGTAATGTGTCGTTGAAATTCATGGGGCACATCCCTATGTATAGAAGTAGAAGTGAGAAGAGGAATAGCTTAGGCGATTTTCAAATATTTTTGTCACTCAATCGATGATATTTATTAGATACTTTACTCTAATCAGCAACCACATAATGGATATCGCGCAGCATGAAGCCAGAACTCCTTAAAGTAGACTGTGAAATCCTTGGTGATCATGGCGCTCATTGGCAAATTCTCACAGACTCTGTTGAAACAACAGTCCCGAAATGGCTTGAACTTTCTATAGATGATGCAGTGATGCCACGTGGTCTGGACGATACAGACCACAACACAGACGATACTGCTGCGCATTGGTTGATTGCAGGGCCTGAAGGTGTCGTTCAAGTCGCTCAAATTTTAGATGTCACGGGTGGTCGTCCTTCTGCGCTACGCAGTGCTTATCCTTTTTTAAATAGTCAGCGTGTTACAACGGTTCAGGTCTCTCGTGTGCTGCATTGTGAGCACTCACTCGAATCTGTATTGACACTAGAAACTGCTGATGGATCAACGCTCTATGCATTCGATGCACTCTATACGGTGAATCAACATCACTATGATGCACAGGTCAATTATCATGCCTATTTAGGCGCATTTGCTTATGAAATTGAGCATGTCGGTGCTGATGAAACCATCGTTGTCGATGATCCGGCCGCTGTCCGTCACCATCGTGCGCTGAATGACATTCTGGCAAGCAACGACGGTGTTGCACCCGATGATTTACAAGACAGACTCGCCGCTTGGCAACCCAAGACACCTGATGATGAAGCACCCGTCACGTTGGATTTATCCAATATGGTGGCCTATTTATTTGGTGAAAATTTTGGGCAAGAAGACGAAGCATGGTTCCAAGGCGAAGTGTTAGGAGCGCAACCTCTAGAATTTATCTCTGAATCTGGGCAGTTACTGGATGTTGTTATTTTAAGAGAACCTGATGCCGCACCTGTGGTGATTCAAATCGCATACTTCCCTCGCGGCGACGCGAAAGCAGTAAAAGCAGGGGAATTCATTCGCGGTAATATTTGGTTGCAGGCAGCCATCTATAATGTCATAGCAAAAAAATAACCCGACTGCAATAAAAAACCCGCGTAAAAGCGGGTTTTTTATTGATCGAAACATGAAATTTTTCAGATCATTATCTTTGATTATTTAATCATAGTAACCGAACCTGAAGGCGAAACCTCTTCTCGAACCACGACTTTTTTAATCACTTTATGACCGTGATGATGATGCTTGTGATGCATTTTCTTGTGGTGCATCTTTTTATGGTGCATTTTGTTGTGATGATGCATTGGGTGGTGCTGTTTGACGACTGTGGTCGTTGTGGTCGTGGTCATATCAGCAAAAGCAGTGGTCCCTATTACTAATGCCATCGCAGCAACGATAACTTGAAGTTTCATTGAATTCTCCTGAATTAAAACCCGAAATTAAAACTACGTTAAGGCCATTTACGCCCAAGTCACCGACTTCTATTGGCTAACATCATCTTCATCCAGCGATAAAACTTAAAAACTCTGCTGACTCAAGACCCGCAATCTAACCAAAAAAATGCCTAACAAAGATAACCATACGGGTCATTAATAAGTCAACATAGCATTCATAGAAACGCTACAAAAGACAACAGAATAACGCCAAATCAAAAATTTTAGGCATAAAAAACCCGCCTAAAAAAGCGGGTTCTAAAATAATTCAAACGATTATTCAGTCACAGCCAATACGCTTTTGAACAAGTTTTTTTGTTCTTCGCTTGGACGTGCAGTTTGCAACGCCATCAACTGTGTCATGTCGCCTTGAACTTTGATTTTGCCGGACATAAATGCTGACATTGCAGCAGACATATCAAACTCTAAAAACACTTTACGTAATGTATCTGCGTCGAGTTGTAATGTAGCTTTTGCATTTGGAGACAGACCTTTTACAATCTTTCCACCGTCTAATGCCATTTCAACATCGCCATCTGCGCCGCCGCTGACATTCATGTTCAGTGCCAAATTAGCGAGTGTTGGTGGCAAATTCAAATCGCCAGCAGCTTGAGTCATTTTCTCGACGGTTTCAAACCAATCGTTTGTCAAAAAAACTGCCATTTTGAAGTCCTCGAATTGTGGAGTATTAAATCCATTAAAATAATATGTTGGAAACTCGTCTTTTAATCGACACCCGCTTACGAATGCAAAACTAAAACGTAGTTCATCATCAGTTGAATGAAAACACCTCGCGTCATCATTACAAAAGCACGCCACTTTATATCAAAAACATAGACCTGACGATATAGCATATCTGTTGTTTTTTAAATGAATGATGATTTATTTTGCCAGCCAAATAACTTTTTTGATCAGTAAGCGGTCAAAAAGCTAATGATTCCAAAAAGATGGCAATACAATATGCTTCAACGCTTGGCGATGCGATTTGAATAGCGGATCAACCGCATACATTTCAGCCCAAAAATGCGGTGAATGGTTAAATTCACGGGTATGGCAAAGCTCATGTAGCAGCACATAATCAAGTAATTCGGGCGCTAATAAAATAAGTGATGCATTTAAATTGATTTTACCTAGCCGAGAACAACTGCCCCATCGCGTTCTCGCGTGTCGAACGGTACAGCCTGTAAATTGGAAGTGATGCTGTTCAGCGAGTTCTGCCAGACGAATCGGCAAATACGCTTGCGCTTTATTCTTCACCCACTTGCGCAGATGTTCGTTTTTGTTGGTCTCGGGCACTGTTAACGTGTGTTCGATTTCTTTGAGGCGCGCAGATTCCATCGACACATCAATCGTCCACGTTGCGTTATACGCTGGAAGATGAATTTGGGTGTCTGTCATGAGATGAGGAGCAAGCTGTGGATTCTGCGCGACATGTGCATCATATTGCTGTTTTCGTTGCTGCAACTTATGCCATTGCTCGCGTAACCATGCATTGGTGTCGCCAAGAAATCTGTCTGTCGTTGCTTGAGATGTGCGCGGCGGAATCGTCACCCAAACGCGATCGGCTTTCAGCGTGAGGCGCAAACGTGTGGCGCGCGGATTCACGCGCCACTCAATCTCAGGCAAAGGCGTTTCTGACCATTGAATTTCTGATAGTAAGAAATCAGCGGGAACCCTTGTCATCAATGAAAATACCGATGCCTGTGTAACATGTTAAACCTGACGCGTGACTTCACGCACACCATTTGGCCCTGCAAGCAGTGCCAAATCTGCGCCTTGACGCGCAAATAAACCATTACAGACGACACCAGCGATGTTATTCAGTTCTTGTTCAAGTGCAATCGCATCGAGAATATTCAGATTATGCACATCAAGAATGAGGTTGCCATTGTCCGTGACGAAACCTTGGCGGTATGCAGGAGCGCCGCCCAACGAGACGAGCTTGCGACCGATTGCTGAACGCGCCATGGGAATCACTTCTATCGGTAACGGAAATGCGCGTCCAAGTTGCTCGACCCACTTTGACTCGTCAGCGATACAAATAAAACGCTTAGCAACCGATGCGACGATTTTTTCACGGGTGAGCGCGCCGCCGCCGCCTTTAATCATATGCAAATGACGATCAATCTCATCAGCACCATCGACATAGACATCTAAACTGCCGACTTGATTCAACTCAACGACTTCGATACCCACCGCTTTTAAGCGTTCTTCAGTTGCTTTTGAACTCGCAACAGCACCCGCAAGTTTTAATTGCGGCAATAAATCAATCAAGAAATTGACCGTACTTCCTGTGCCGACGCCAATCACGCCGCCTTTTGGAATATGCGCCAACGCAGCTTGGGCAACAGCCTGTTTTAATTGATCTTGATTGCTCAGAACAGCCATACGATACACTCGCCCAGAATTAAATAAACTATTAAATAGAACTAAAATAAATTTGGCGATAGTTTATCGTAATTCGCCACGCCGCACGTAGCGGTTTCTGAAGCAATCCTGATTCAATCATTAAATATTTGCAGTTAAGTTACGGTTAATTCGAGCACGTAATTGTGCTAAAAACTCAGCGACTTTGCTCGATTCTGCTTTCTGAATCGGATCAACTGGCGCTTCGACGATTTGAGTCTGTAAGCGCGCAGGTTGCGCCTGAAGGGAATAATGACGCGTAATTGAAGACTCGATATTTCGACCTAATAATCCCTTACGAACAGGCTTCGGTAAATAACGAAATACCTGTGCTTGATTGATGAGCTCTACCAATCGAGAGGTGTCTTTGAAATTCGTAAGAACAATGGTCAATAACTCAGGATGTTCTTGCTTGAGTGTCTTAATCATTGAGCTAAGATCGATATCACCTAAACTCAACTCTGTCACCATAATTGCAATCGATTTACTGGTCAGAATATTCAGCGCAGAACCAAGATCTTGACTCCAATACACATCATGCGATACGCCAATAATCTCTTTAACCACCAAATAGGTATCTTCATCACGATCTAACACTAAACACGACAAGCGCTTATTGACGATAATTTCTGGCTCATTGGGCAAAAATGATGGCATGTTCAGTGATGGTTCTTGCGGTAATGCTTCCAAATTCCCTGCGATATGTGCCGCTTGAGCTATCGTCTCACGCAGTTCTTTTGGACCCCACGGTTTATTGATATAACGAAAAATTTCACCGTCATTTAACGCATCCAATGCCGCGTCCGCATCCGAATAACCCGTCAACAAAATCCTAATCGTATCCGGCGCAATATTACGCGCTTGGCGTAACAACTCTGTGCCCGACATGATCGGCATACGCTGATCGGAAATAATGACGTGAATCTTTTCTTGGCGCAAAATCTGAAGCGCTTCATGACCATCACTGGTTGCAAAAATCTGATATTGGGTGCGTAACAACATACTGAGTGAACGTAGAATCCGTTCCTCATCATCCACCAACAAAATCTTCGGTTTACTCATTATCTCTCCCCTATCCAATGACCGCCCATGTCGCGGACTGAACGTTATGCCTCGGCTAAAACAGCTTGTGTTTTTTTGACAGCTTGACGTTTTCTCGGTAATGAAATGCCAAAACGTGTTCCGCGTCCGACTTCGGATGCTACGCGAATAAGACCACCATGCTGCTCAATAATCTGGAACGAAATAGACAACCCTAAACCCGTTCCTTCGCCTACAGGTTTGGTGGTAAAAAATGGATCGAAAATCTTCGCCACGACTTCGGGTGGCATGCCTTTACCCGTGTCTTGTACTGAGATATAGACGTTAGAATCATCTGCCCAAGTCTTCACTAAAATTTTTCCATCACCTTCGATCGCTTGCGATGCATTGGTGAACAAGTTCAACAGCACTTGGTTAATTTGCGACGGCGCGCAGGCGATTTTTGGAATGTCGCCCAGTTGTTTGATGACTTCAATGCGATTTTTAAGGTTGCTTTTTGCAATCAATAATGACGAATTGATACATTCATTAATCGACACACTATCGGTCATTGCTTGATCCAAACGACTGAAGTTCTTTAAGCCGAGAACCAATTCATTAATCTGTTCTAAGCCATAACTGGTGTCATTAAAAATCGCCGACATATCATCAAACAGTAAGTCTGGCTCAATCTCATTTTGCAAATCATCCAGTTCAGCCAACTTCTCGGCAATCGCAATATCATTACTATCTGGCGCTAAAATCACATCAATAAGTTCGCGATGTGAGGTGTGCATTTGACGCAACTGAACGACGAACTCTTGGACAATTTCGACGTTGTTTTTGACATAGCCGAGCGGCGTATTAATCTCATGCGCAACGCCCGCCACCATTTGACCAAGCGATGCCATTTTTTCAGATTGTACGAGCTGCGCTTGCGAAGATTTCAGTTCGCGATACGCTTGCGACAGTTGATTGGCATTTTTAGCAACTTGTTGTTCCATTGCGCTCAGCAAGGCAATGACTGACCCTAAACCTAAATATTGACCATTTTCAGTAATCACAAAATCTTCAGTAAGCGGCGAACGAATTTTGGCGGAAATGTAATTTGCGGCTTCTGCAACCGATGTATTCACATCAACCGCCAGAAAACTTTGTGCCATAAAATTTGAAACAGGCTTACGCCCGAATAATTCACGACCAAAATTTTTCATAAAAATGCCGTGAATCTGATAACGCGTCATCACACCTACGGGCAAGCCATCTTGCACAATTGGAACAGACAAAATTGCTTCATATTCAGGCAACATTAATTGTGCTGCGATGTCATTCACCGTATCGGTGGGTGCAAATGCAGGAATGTGCAGTGCCAGTGAATAAATATCCGTCATTGAATTTTCTTTCATGATACTCACATTCAATTGGGTCAAATAAGGTTGCAAACAGCCATTTTCGTCGGGATGTGCCTGAGCGGATCATTTATGCATCTCAAAACGACTTCATCACTACACGTCATCATTCAAAATGAGTGTAAACATTGGAAAACACAAACGAATACCAATTATCAAAAGTAAATAACTTTACTGACTGAAGTTCGGATAAAAATTAAGTTTATGGAGAAATCGAAAATGACATAAGGCAGAAATATAAACATACGATATGACAGAATGGTTAAAAATCATAAATCTGTATCGCGTTTCTATCTTAATAAGTGCTTAACAATCAATTATTAGCACCATTAAGAGTAAAACCACTGAGATTCTGTATAGAAAGCGATTCAGGTAGTTTCTAAGCAGTTAAATTAACAAGTAGAAATGACAAACCCATGACACTCACAAAACAGTTCTGTGAACATCATGGGTTGATTGATGGTATTTATGACAACTCATTTGATTTTTTATATTTTTTTAATTGAGATCAAATAACGATAAATCCAAATTCCCAAAATTGCGCCGATTAAGAAGGCATTTGAAAAGAACGACCAATTATGACTCGGAACCAGTAACGTGAATACAAATCCAACTAAAATGAACGCGGTTGAAACGATAATCGCCAAAATATTAGCGAGGACAACTGCGAAATTAGCCTTCATGGTTTTTTTTAAGCCACCGAATGCAAAAGTCTCAACTTTGCTATAAATAATTCTCGATACATAACCAATCACTATCCCGACGGTTAGCCCTAAAGCAATGATCAAATAACTCAAGTAACCCATGACTTAAACCCTAACAAATAGACTTAAAACGAAAAAGGAGTCAAAAACATGACTCCTTTGAAAACAATGCCTCTAACCTTACTTAAAATACGGCTGGCTGAGTTCATGCACCGCGTCGACAAATACACCCGCATGAGTCGGATCGACCCATTGCGTAATGCCATGACCGAGATTCGCCACATAGCCTGTTTGACTTGAATCCTGTGCGTAAGCATCTGCCAGCATCGCGGCGACAGATTTACGAATTTGAGCAGGTGAACCATAGAGTGTATTTGGATCAAGATTCCCCTGCAAGGACACTTGTCCAGCAGCAATTTGACGCGCATCCGCAAGTGATGTGGTCCAATCTAAACCAAGCGCATCTGCACCGCTGTCGATCATCTGCGGAATCCACTGACCGCCACCTTTGGTGAACACGATCACGGGCACACGATGTCCATCCTGTTCACGAATCAAACCTGAAATGATCTTCTTCATATAGTTCAGCGAAAATTCGACGTATTCACGGTGCGCTAGCGCCCCGCCCCAACTATCGAAAATCTGCACCACCTGCGCACCCGCCAAAATCTGCGCATTCAGATAATCAGTCACCGCGACAGCCAGTTTATCCAGCAATGCATGCAGTAATTCAGGGGAACGATAGAGCATTTCCTTGGTATGGCGGAACTCGCGCGAACTACCGCCTTCAACCATATAAGTCGCCAGCGTCCATGGACTGCCAGAGAAACCAATGAGTGGCACACTGCCGCCCAACGCAGAACGAATCGCAGTGACCGCACGCATGACGTAATCCAATGAATCATTCGGATCAATCTTGGGTAATGCAGTTATATCGGCTTCAGTACGCACAGTTTTTCTAAACTTTGGACCTTCACCTTCTTCAAAATACAAACCTAAACCCATTGCATCAGGCACAGTCAAAATATCACTGAACAAAATTGCAGCATCTAATGCAAAACGGCGTAACGGCTGTAATGTCACTTCACACGCTAACTCTGTGTTTTTACAGAGTGACAAAAAATCGCCTGCTTGGCGACGTGTTGCTTTGTATTCTGGCAAATAACGGCCCGCCTGCCGCATCATCCATACGGGCGTTGTATCAACCGGTTGACGTAACAATGCGCGAATAAAACGATCATTCTTAAGCACTGGAAAAACAAGCTTGGATTTTGACTGCGAATTTACATCATTCATTTTAGCGCTCTACTGTTCACATTTTTAAAAGTACGTTTTCTAACGAAGACTTAAATGACTGTTCATCATAACAAATATGAAATTTATGGATGGTAGTGTTATTGCAGCATAACGTTGTTAATTAAACTAAACAGCAGCAACAGGCACACCACTGTGAAAGCGTATTTCAGGATCAGGTGACTCAATCAAGTCGCGTTCCACTTCTCGAAATAATTCAATGCGTTCATCGACGGAGACCTGCTGCTCTTCAACTAAAGTCCGAGCCAGCGTTAAATAATCTTCAAAATGACGCGACTCTGATTTCAGCAAATAGCGATAAAACTTCGCTAACTCATCATCAACATGGGGTGCAAGTGCTGCAAATCGCTCACACGAACGCGCCTCAACAAACGCGCCAACAATCAAGACATCGACCAAAGACGCTGGTTCATGTGTGCGAATATGTTTACGCATTCCTTGTGCATACCGACTCGCATTCACGGCTTCCCACGCCTGATTGCGCCGACGCATGATGGCAATCACTTGCTCGTAATGTAACATTTCTTCTCGCACCAATTGCGCGAGTTTGACCTGTAACTCCGTATGATAACCATAACGGAACATCAGATTCATTGCAGTTCCAGCCGCCTTTTTTTCACAATTGGCATGATCTTGCAGCAATAATGGAATGTTCTGACACGCCACATCAACCCACGCTTGTGGTGTCCGACATGCCAAAAAATCATGCACAGGTTTTAATAAATCCACATCCAACGTCATTCATTTCACCCAATATTGTTACATGAAACGTGTTTCAAAAAAACGACTCAAATACTGAAAATGCTTACAAATTAAACCAATTTAGTTTCTATCTTGCGAATAAAGCTGATTTTTATTTGATAAACTTAAACCAAGAACAAATCAATGGCAGCTTTTTAAACTGGATTGCCTCACTCAAAATCTGCATGACTGATTATGACTCATTTCATGAGAAAACTCTTTATGAAAAATTTAAGTACGAAGAAGCTCACGATGAAACAACGACAATTTTTATCTCTTCCCTTGTTAAGCCTATTGATACCGAACTTCGCTTTTGCAGCGGGCGGCGATATGCATGCAGAATTATCAGGCATTTTGCTTTCCATGTTTTGCCTGGTTTTATCTGCACAGGTTTTGGGCTGGTTCATGTCACGCTTAGGTCAACCGCGCGTGATTGGGCAAGTATTAGCAGGCGTTCTTGTGGGTCCCAGTCTGCTAGGCTTAGTTCATGTCAATGTGACTTTACAAGCCCTCGCTGAGTTTGGTGCGATTTTCCTCATGTTTGCAGTCGGTTTAGAAAATCGTTTACGCGATTTGTTAGCCGTTGGAAAAGAAGCCATTATTGTTGCGATATTGGGCATTACCTTACCGATGCTGGGCGGCTATGCTTTCGGATATTTTCACGATTTATCGCAAATTCAAAGCATTTTTATAGGCACGACGATGGTTGCAACCAGTGTCGGTATTACCGCGCAAGTCTTGAATGATTTAGGGGTGATCAACAGCAAATATGCACGCATCATCCTTGGCGCAGCAGTGATTGACGATATATTAGGACTCGCCATTTTGGGTGTTGTGTCAGGTATGGCGAGTGGTGAAGAGATTTCTGCGATTGGCGTGGCGTCGACTTTGGGGATTTCACTCGGTTTTGTATTTATCGTTTTACTGGTTGGCGTACCGCTGATTAACTATATCCAGTCTCACATCAGTGCAAAAAAAATCTCAGGCGGGTTTGGTCTTATCATCTCCCTCAGTTTAGGCTTTGCTGCATTGTCAGGCGTTGTTGGACTTGCACCCATTATTGGTGCATTTTTGATTGGGATGGTACTTGCGGAAGTCAGCGACAATTATGATTTTCACGATAAAGTTCATGCATTAGAAAGCTTCCTTGCACCTGTATTTTTTGCCATGGTGGGTGTTCAACTCCCATTAGCCTTACTCGCTGATAGTGAAGTACTCTGGAATGGTACGGTACTCACCATCATTGCGATTCTAGGAAAATGGCTCGGAGGTTTAGCCATTGCGCCACAACAAGGAATGGTCATCGCCAATAAAGTGGGTATTGGCATGGTACCTCGTGGTGAAGTCGGTTTGATTGTGGTTGGTATTGGACTCAGTACGAATCTGATTAATGATAAATTATTTGCCGAAGTGGTTGTGATGATTATTGCGACCACGATTCTTGCACCGATTGCATTGCGCTTATTAATTAAGCCCACAATTGACCCGACTGCACAGCCTCGTATTAAAGAAGATGATGCTTTGGGTACGGCGGATGGCAAAGGTTTTTGATCTAAAAAAAACATTGAGCTTGTTGAAATGCAGGGTATTGACCATTCACTTCGACAAGTTCAGTGTACTATTGGAGTCGCTCAGAAAAAATAAAAAAGACAGACTCGTTTATTTCTTGGCATGTCCAAGCGTCATCCACGAAAAAATATTCGGTAATTTTTGAGCATTAAAGTGCTCGCATTGAACCCACTCAAACCCAGCCTCTTCTACTATTTTTTTGATATCTCGATTGAGATGACATCCATCGGCAACGACCTTCTGCACGGGTGTTAAACGATTTTGCCATTTTGCCAGTTGACGATTCGGTGATAATCCATGCTCTACCAGATAGAGCGACCCTGTTGGTTTTAAAATACGTCTCATTTCAGCGAGCGCAGCATTCACATCGGGGATACTACATAACGTCCAAGTCGACACCACGGCATCCACCGAATCAGTCTCAAACGGCATTTTTTCAGCACTTAGTTGGCGATGCATCACAGGAAATTTAGCTTGTGCAATCCGAGGCTCAGCCAAACGATTCATGCCTGGATTGGGATCGACCGCGGTAAGACTCAATACACCTTCACCATAAAAAGGGAGATTCAACCCTGTTCCAAATCCGACTTCAACCACATCCCCTGCAACATCCGTTAGCAGTTTCTTTCTTGCCGCCATCAGGCTGTCGAATTGCATCACATGATCTAAAATGACAGGAAATATTTTTTGTGAATACAGCGTTTTCATGCTTTATCTACCCATTTAGATGTCTAAAAAATATCGATCTTTTAAAGCATTAAAGCACATTGATTGGAATTTTAAAATAAACATGCCCGTCATCCTCGGGTGGTGGCATATGACCTGCTCGAATGTTGAGTTGAATCGAAGGAATGATGAGCATCGGCATATCTAAAGTCTCGTCACGCGCACTCCGCATTTCAACAAAATCATTTTCACTCACGCCGTCATGCACATGAATATTTGATTCAAGCTGCTCAGCAACTGTCGTTTGCCAAACTGGATCACGTCCAGCAGGCGGATAATCGTGACACATATAGAGTTTTGTATCCGCAGGAAGCGATAAAATCTTCTGAATGGACTGATATAAATGATGCGCATCACCACCCGGAAAATCGCAGCGCGCAGTCCCAACATCAGGCATAAATAACGTATCTCCGACGAAAACTGCATTTCCAAATTGGTATGCCAAATCGGCTGGCGTATGCCCTGGAACATTCATTACACAGCCGATCAGTTTACCTACATTAAAAGTTTCCTGATCAGTAAAGAGATCATCGAACTGCGAACCATCCAATGCAAAACCATGCTCAAGATTAAATATTTTCTTAAAAACAGCTTGAACTTTCTGAATGTGTTCACCGATAGCAATGCGTCCACCGAATTGGTCTTTGATATAACTCGCCGCTGACAAATGGTCAGCATGGGCATGCGTTTCTAAAATCCAATCCAATGTCAGCTCATTCTTGCCCATAAAGGCAATCACAGCATCGGCTGAATGAGTCGACGTCCGTCCCGACTTCGGATTGAAATTTAAAACAGAATCAATCACGGCTGCATGACCGCCTACTTCATCGTAGACCACGTAAGTCACTGTAAACGTATCTGGATCAAAAAAACTTTCAATCAGTGGATTCATTTTTTCATCGCTCCGATCATTCTATTTACAAACATTATGTTTTATTATATATTGTATGTCAATATTATATTACCTAGTAAATTATTGAGGTAAAAATGATTGCTACAACTACATCACACCCAACTGACATGATCAAAATGCGCGCAGCAGCAAGCGAAGCAACGACTGTGCTTCGCACATTAGCCAATGAAGACCGGCTGCTTTTACTCTGTCAATTAAGCCAAGGCGAAATGTCCGTTAGTGAATTAGAAGATACTTTAGAAATTCGCCAACCTACACTATCACAACAACTCGGCGTGCTCCGCACTGAAAACTTAGTGCAAACCCGCCGTGATGGAAAACGTATTTATTACTCCATAGCCGACCAAAAGATTCTCAGCATCCTTGGTGTGCTTTATGAACTGTACTGTCCTAAAGAATAGGAGATCGTCATGTTAATTGATACCAGCCACCTCACGCCCATTTCCGCCTTCATCGGCGGTTTGATCATTGGAACATCTGCCGTGCTGTTCATACTCTTGAATGGACGCATTGCAGGCATTAGCGGCATTGTTGGCGGTTTACTCAAACCCATAAAGCACGATGTGTTGTGGCGCGTGGTGTTCATTGTCGGGATGTTGATGGCGCCTCTCGGTTACAGCCTTTTTGCACCCTTACCCAACATTCAAGTTGATGCGAATTATCCACTCTTAGTCCTCGCGGGACTTTTGGTCGGCTTCGGTACGCGCTATGGCTCAGGTTGTACCAGTGGTCATGGGATTTGCGGCATATCCCGACTCTCGCCGCGCTCAATCATCGCAACCTGTTCGTTTATGGCATCAGGAATCATCACCGTATTCTTAATGCGCCATGTCTTAGGGAGTTTTTAACATGAATATTTTCTTTTCGTGGCTTGCGGGGTTAGTTTTTGGTATTGGTTTAATCATTGCTGGAATGACCAACCCAGCAAAAGTATTGGGATTTTTGGACATCACGGGTCTTTGGGATCCCTCGCTTGCGTTTGTGATGGTCGGCGGCATCGCCATCGCAAGTATCGGTTTATTGGTTGCAAAAAAAAGAACGCTGTCCTTTCTCGGGTTACAGATGCGCCTGCCAACCAGCAAGCACATTGACCGACCACTCATTCTCGGTGGGATGATTTTTGGAATTGGCTGGGGAATTGCGGGCATCTGCCCTGGCCCTGCGCTGGTATTGGTTGGTGGCGGGGTATTCAAAGGCGTCATTTTTGTGATTGCGATGATCGCAGGAATGACGTTGTTTGAATTATTCAATCACAAAAAATCTAAACAAGTCCCAAAAAACTAGGATATTGACCATGCTGACCATCTTGATTCTTGGACTTTGTGTTGGAATTATTCTGGGCTTAACTGGCGCAGGCGGTGGCATTCTCGCCATTCCTGCGCTGATGTTTAGTCAAGGTTGGTCAGTGTCTCAAGCTGCACCGATTGGACTGCTTGCAGTCACGGGTGCAGCAATTTTCGGTGCGATGGAAGGTTTTATTCGCAAATTGGTGCGCTATCGGGCAGCCATTTGGATTGCGTTAATGGGTATTCCCATGACGCCGATTGGACTGCATGTTGCGAAATTACTCCCTGCACATTGGCTGATGACGGCATTTGCCATCACGATGTTGGTTGTTGCTGGACGGCTATTAATCCCTTCAGCCAATAACGAAATCTACCATCCTTGCAACATTAACCCTGATACAGGTCGTTTACGTTGGACGCCCCTCACCGTAGTTATTTTGGGTGCAATCGGTATGCTGACCGGCTTTCTCACGGGGCTATTAGGCGTTGGTGGTGGCTTCGTACTTGTTCCTGCGTTACGCAAGGCAACTGACATTAGTATGCATGGTATTGTTGCCACGTCACTGATGGTCATTGCTCTGGTTGGGAGCGCTGGAATTATTTCTAATCTGATGCAAGGTGATGAGTTTCCACTGACTATTGCTCTTCCATTTATTATTGCCTGTGTCATTGGTATGTTCAGCGGACGTCGGTTAATCCATTTGTTTAAAGCACAAACTGTACAACGTGTTTTTGCGATTTTTGTGATTTGTATTGCAATGTTCATGCTTTATAAAGCGCAACTCGGATAAAACCCACTCACTTTTTCATTGAAAAATTGAGAATCATCATGTGCTGTATTTATTCAAAATTCAAAGGTGAAGCATGAACACAAAAGCACATTGGGAAAACGTCTACTCCACTAAGCAAACCAATGCCGTCAGTTGGTTTCAGCCCCACGCCAACTTGTCTCTACAATTGATTCAGGAAACAGGTATTGCAACCAATGCTGCGATTATCGACGTGGGAGGTGGCGCATCTATACTCGTTGATGATTTATTGACAGCAGGTTTTTCAAATTTGTCTGTATTGGACTTATCTTCTGCCGCATTAACTGCCGCACAAGCACGTTTAGGTCAACAGGCGAAACGTGTTCAGTGGATAGAAGCGAATATCACAACCGCCGATTTACCCAACCAAACTTATAATGTTTGGCATGATCGTGCAGTCTTCCATTTTTTAACGACGCCTGAAGATCGACAAGCCTATCTTGATCGTGTGCAACAATCCGTTAAAAAAGGCGGATATGTGATGATTGCAACATTTGCCGAAGATGGCCCGACACAATGTAGTGGACTGTCTGTTGTTCGCTACAGTCTGCCAGCTTTACAAGCCGAATTAGGTTCAAATTTCACCCTGCTACGCTCGCTGCAAGAGCTTCACGACACACCATTTAACACCACGCAAAAGTTCATTTATTGCCTTTTCCAGTTAATGAACTAATCGCATACGTTTAATGATTGTATGCTCCGTGATGAAACACTCATAATAAGTCGATGTAAATGAAAAATATCAATTTCACACTAAGATCGATTTATTAAAGGGGAAAATATGACCGCATCTCAAGGAACATCAACACAAGCCGAAATCGTCGCGGGAATTATTGCAACGGTTTCACCCGATTTCATGAAATCAGGGATTCGAATCGAGCATATTGAATTACCTGAAGCGGTTTGCGTACTGCCCTTTCACGCCAAACAAATTCGCCCCGGCAATACTATTTCAGGTCCAACCATGATGTTCTTGGCGGACTTGGCCATGTATACGCTGGTGTTGGCGTTGGATAACACACAGGTGATGTCTGTCACGCAGGATTTGCATATGCACTTCCTCGCGCGTCCAGCGGCGCAAGACTTACAAGCGGTAGGAACTGTGGTGAAGAAAGGACGTAGAACGGTCGTGATGCGCGTTGATATTTTTAGTATCAGTCCAGAAGGTGAAAAGAAATTAGTGGCGTTTGCGACAGGAACTTATGCGTTGATGGCGTGAGTTTGCTATTACAAGAGTTACATTCACAATCTCACCGTAAATGCTAATATCCTCAAATTCAAATCACTATCTAGTACTTGTAGGGTGCACACCGTGCACCTTAAGCTTGATTAACTTCAATAAAGGTGCACAATCCGCACCCTAATTTATAACCCTTGTTCAACGTTTGGAAATAGATATGAGTAGAGCTAGAAATGGTGGTGCGGGTTTCAGTCTTGGTGTCGTCATCGCGGTCGCGTTGTCGTGGAGTGCGAATCATTCTTTTATTTGGGCGATCATTCATGGTTTTCTAAGCTGGTTTTATGTGATTTATTACTTCTTCTTTCTGCATCATGTGGTGGTTAATTGAGTTAAACATAGCAAGCCAACTGTCGCGATGCGCGTCGATATTTTTAGTATCAGTCCAGAAGGTGAGAAAAAACTAGTGGCGTTTGCGACTGTGACTTATGCGCTGATGGCGTGAGGTTTTTTACAACTAAAAAGAATCCATATATTACTAGGGTGTGTTGACGTTTCACATGGGTAGCCATAAATAAGCACAAGCCATGGCTATCATGCTCTCATAATTCCGCTTCAGCTTGTCATACCGCGTCGCAATGCCTCTGTACTGCTTCAGCCTTTCAAAAGCATTTTCAACCAAATGCCTATACTTGTATAAGCACCAATCCATCTCATTATTGCCTACAACAGAATTCTCTTTCCTTGGAATGACTGGCTTTGAGCCTTTATCTCTAATCTGTACTCGGATTTTCTCGCTGTCATAACCCTTATCAGCCACGATAACGTCTGAATTATCTAGTTTTCCAATCAAATCAGGCGCAGCAACACAGTCGTGAGTTTCACCACCCGTAAGATCAAACTCAATCGGCAAACCACAAGCATCTACTGCAAGATGTATCTTCGTTGTATTGCCCGCACGACTTTTCCCTATCGCTTGTGGAACCTCACTGGCAGCGCCTGCCCTATGCTGATGTGCTTTTACATAGCTACCATCAATAAAGACCCACTCCATATCAGAATCAGAAGCTAAGACTTTGAATATTTTTAAGAACCTTCCATTCGTAGACCAACAGTTAAAGCGCTTGTAGATTGAGTTCCAGCGACCAAATAAGGCAGGTAAATTTCGCCAAGGGCAACCTACACGCATTCGATAGAGTATTCCTTCAACAGTCAGGCGAAGATTGGACTTGTAGTAAATTCTGTCTTGAAGCAAGATAGTTCTCAGCTTCGACCAAAGCTCGTCATTGAGCATCGTTCGGGGCATTGCAGGCTCGTATTACGTTGTGTGAGAACTACATTTTACCAGTCAGCAACCTCATTTCAATGACTTACTGTCAAACGTCAACACACCGTAATTAAACCATGATTATTAGCTACTAATTTTATATCTTCTATAAAGGCTGACCCACAACATGTACTCTCTTCTTTCCTTTTTACAGTCAATTCCAAATGTCATTTGGTCTGGAGTTGGAGCGGCAGTTATCGCCTTAAGTGGAGTTCTGGTTTCGAATTGGGGAAACACTAATCGTTTGAAAGTTCAACTGGGACACGATGCCAATGAGAGAGCTAAAGAGCGAACATCAACTCTTCGCCGTGACGTTTATTTAGTAGCGGCAGCAGAATTAACTAAAGTTGGAAGTCGCCTTGCCTCACTTCCCCAAAAACCTTTGAGTAAAGAAAAATCAGAAAATGATCTAAATGATTTTTTTGCTTCCACCTCAAAGTTACAACTTGTAGCAGAACCTCAAACAGCCTTACTTGTGAATCGCCTTGCTGGTGAATACGCAGAACTCCACTTAAAACTACTTGTTAAGACAATTCCGATTAACCAAGCTTGCTGTGATATTAATTTATTTGATGATATGCACGAAAAAGCTAACAATGAAGTAACGCGGATTATTGCTGAAAAATTTAAATTCACAGAAACAGCCCAGACAAATGATGCTATTTTTAAAGCACTTCAGAGTTCTTTTGAGTTCCAAAGTAGTCAATCTCAAGAATTTTCTAATAAACGAAGCGAAGCATGGAACTTGTATAACCGATTAAACGTAGAATTTATTAGCTACCTTCTTATAGAGTTGCGACGACTCGGCGAGATGCAAATTCCGGTATTAATCGCTATTCGAAAAGACCTTGGTCTTACCAGCGAACTAAGTGCCTTACAGGCTCAAATGCAAGAGTATCAAGAAAGAATATCTTTACAATTTGACAGATTAATCAACACCATAAAAGAAGATCAATAAACCACTATAAGTTTGAGACAAGTCACAATATCTTGCTAGTTTTTAGCAGTTGAATACCAATTACCCCATCACGCCGCACAAATCCAATAACCGATTGGCATACCCCCACTCATTATCATACCAAGCCAAAACCTTGGCTTGTCGCCCCACCACCATCGTCTGCAAACTATCCACCACCAACGAAAACGGCTGATGATTAAAGTCACTCGACACCAACGGTTGATCCGTCACATCCATAATGCGTTGATAACGCCCAAACGCCGCCT
This sequence comes from Moraxellaceae bacterium, assembly GCA_014378805.1. GTDB lineage: Bacteria > Pseudomonadota > Gammaproteobacteria > Pseudomonadales > Moraxellaceae > Aquirhabdus. The sequence goes on along the minus strand of JACMMY010000219.1, from coordinate 7,374 downwards.
CAACCAAAGTCTGATTAATCTGCTCAATCGTCGCAGGACGTTGCATCACAAACGACAAATCAATCGCAGCCACATTGAGCGTTGGCACACGAATCGAATAACCCTCAATCCGATTCGCCATATGTGGCAATACACGCTTCAACGCACCCAGCGCACTTGATGTCGTCGGAATGATATTTTGTGCAGACGCGCGCGCACGACGCGGATCACGATGCGCATGATCGAGAACCGATTGATCGGCAGTCATTGCATGAATTTCCGTCATCAACGCAGACTCAATCCCAAACGCATCATCCAAAATCTTGACCAGCGGCACGAGTGCTTGCGTGGTACACGACACACTCGAAATGATTTTATCGGAAGGTTTTAAAGTCGTTTCATTGACACCGAATACGATTGCCGCATCGACCGTATCAAACGGCGCAGCACTGATAATCACCCGCTTCGCACCCGCCGATAAATGCTTCGACGCATCCACCCGCGAACGAAAATGACCACTGCATTCCAATACCAAATCAATGTCTAAATTCGCCCAAGGCAAACTCGACGGATCAGCTTGTTGTAACAGTTGAATCTGACGAACCTGCCCATGACTCGACACCATAAGCTGTGAGCCATCCAACACAACCGTCCCATCAAACCGCCCATGCGTACTATCAAACCGCAGCAAATGCGCCAGAATATCTGGCTCGGCAATATCATTGATCGCTACAATTTCAATACTTGGCTGACAGTCATTTTCAAACCATGCACGCAATACATTCCGCCCAATACGACCAAAGCCATTGATGGCAACGCGGAGGGGTCTTGCGGTTGATACGATCTGATTCAACTGGGATTCCTAGGGATTTGAATGATTTACAGGGATATTTTGTAAGGCTTGAATCAACGGTGGCAATGCCATTTTGACAGTATCCCAAACCACATTAAAATCACCATGAGCGATGCGATTACGCATGCCACGCATATTTCGCCACCGCAATTCAGGATGTAATGCGGTAAATTCAGGATATTGATCAATCAACTTGGTTGCTGTTTCACCAATGATCAGCAAGTTCATACACACTGCTTTTTGGGTCTTTTTATCGGTTAAAAATTCTTCTTTCGACATGCCTTCAATGAAACTGCATGCATCGGCAACCGCTTCTTGAATATGCTCGAGGTAAACAGAAAGGTATTTTTCGCTCATATTGGAAGCGCTTCTGCAAGCACATCATCGCGGAACTTCTGATGAATGTCGTTCGGCGTGAGTAAATCGACAGTGACACCCAGCAACTCTTCTAAATCAACCTGCAAGCCACCCAAATCAAACAAAGTGGCATTTGGCAGCGGATCGACTAACAGATCAAGGTCGCTCTTGTCTGTATCAGTGCCGTGCAACACTGAACCAAAAACACGCGGATTCGCTGTCGGATAACGATTGATCAAGGCTCGTACCGCATCACGATTAGCGTTCAATGCTATAGAAGGTTTCATTTGAATGCCCCACTTCATCAAAACATTTAAATCAAAAAATATTTTAATGCTTTGATGAAGAATACATTAAAACGCTGATTAAGCCAGCATCTCTTTCACCGCGCTTACCACCGCATCAGTAGTAATACCGAAATGCTTATACAATTGCGCCGCTGGTGCAGATTCGCCGAAGGTACGCATACCAATCACGCGACCATCCAAACCGACAAATTTCCACCAGTAATCGACATGCCCTGCTTCCACAGCAACACGCGCACGAATTGCGCTTGGCAATACAGATTCGCGATATTCAGCAGTTTGTTCCATGAAGGCTTCACATGAAGGCATTGATACGACGCGAACGCCATCAAGCTGTGTGTATGCTTCCATTGCCAAACCAACTTCAGACCCCGTTGCGATGATAATCGCTTTTAGTTCGCCCTTCTCTTTCGCAAGCACATAACCACCTTTCGCAACGTCAGCTAACTGCTCAGCTGTACGTGTTTGGAATGGTAAGTTTTGACGAGAAAAAATCAATGCAGTTGGACCGTTTTGACGTTGCAAAGCCAATTTCCATGACACCGCAGATTCAACGGTATCCGCTGGACGCCACAAATGTAGATTCGGTGTCCCGCGTAATGAGGCTATTTGTTCAATCGGTTGATGCGTCGGGCCATCTTCACCCAAACCAATCGAATCATGCGTATACACATGAATCACGCGCTGTTTCATCAGCGCCGACATACGCACCGCGTTACGCGCATATTCCATAAAGATCAAAAAAGTCGCAACGTAAGGAATCAAGCCGCCATGCAGCGCGATACCATTTGCCATTGCAGTCATGCCGAATTCACGCACGCCGTAATGGACATAGTTACCCGCTGGATTATCTTGAATACCAACGCTACCTTTCCAAATGGTAAAGTTTGAACCCGCCAAATCTGCTGAACCGCCGAGCAATTCTGGTAAAATTGGACCAAAGGCTTCAAGCGTATTCAAACTCGCTTTACGGCTGGCAATGGTTTCCGCTTTAGTATTACATTCCGCGATAAACGCATCCGCTTTCGCTTCAAAGTCAGCAGGCAAGCTACCACTCAAACGGCGGCTTAACTCTGCTGCAAGCTCTGGATAACGTTGGCTATAAACGTCAAATACCGAATCCCAATGCTGTTCAAGCGCTGAACCTTTCGCTTTGCCATCCCACGCTTCATAAATCTCTTCTGGGATGACAAATGCATCATCAGTCCAACCCAACTCCGCGCGAGCTAACAAAATCTCAGCTGCGCCGAGTGGCGCACCGTGGCAATCTTCTTTACCTTGTTTGTTGGGTGAACCCAAACCAATAATCGTTTTACAAATCAGCAATGATGGCTTATTCGTTTCTGCTTGCGCTTCTAAAGTCGCTTCACGAATTGCTTTGGCATCGTGACCATCGACTTTAATGACATGCCAACCGTACGCTTCAAAACGTTTTTGCGTGTCGTCGCTGAACCAACCCTCAACTTCGCCATCAATCGAAATGCCATTGTCATCGTAATAAGTAATCAGTTTGCCCAGACCTAGCGTGCCTGCTAATGAACAGACTTCGTGCGAAATGCCTTCCATCAAACAACCATCACCCACAAAACAGTAAGTGAAATGGTCTACTACATTCAAACCTTCACGGTTGAACTGCGCTGCTAAAGTTTTTTCTGCAACTGCAAAACCTACGGCATTGGCAAGGCCTTGTCCCAATGGGCCAGTCGTCGTTTCAACACCCACGGTATAGCCATATTCTGGATGACCTGGCGTTCTGCTATCGAGTTGACGGAACTGTTTAATGTCTTCAATCGTCACATCGTAACCGGTCAAATGCAGCAACGCGTATTGCAACATTGAGCCATGACCATTCGACAATACAAAACGATCACGGTTAAGCCAATTTGGATTGCTTGGGTTATGACGCAAAATCTGACGCCACAATACTTCGGCAATATCCGCCATGCCCATCGGCGCACCTGGGTGGCCTGAGTTGGCTTTTTGAACCGCATCCATTGACAGCGCACGGATTGCATTGGCAAGAGGGCGTTGATTCAGTGGTGGATTAAAAATCGGCTGGCTAACATTGTGGGCAGCGTGGGACGTTTGAGTCATAACAAATACCTAGTGCGAAAATGGGCACGAACAAATTCGAAGTCGTATTGTCGTTGAATTGGCAGAATGGGTAAAGCATTCTTATCAAAGAAACACATCTCTATACCAACTGAAGAGATTTTTTTAAGTATTTTTGCTTAAAACTTATTATCTTTTCGATGAGCTTTTCTCATGTGCATTTATAGTACAGATCTCTAGCAGCCTATAAAAAATAACGTTATCATGGCTTGATAATACATCACATCAGTCATTGGTTTTATTTCATGCGCGAATATTCTGTTTTTACTTCTGAATCGGTCAGTGAAGGCCACCCAGATAAAATGGCTGATCAAATCAGCGATGCAATTCTTGATGCAATCCTCGCCCAAGACAAATATGCACGTGTTGCATGTGAAACGCTGGTTAAAACAGGCGTTGTCGTTTTGGCGGGTGAAGTGACCACCACTGCAAATGTCGATTATGAAAAAATCGCACGTGATACGGTCAACAGCATTGGTTACAACCACTCTGACCTCGGTTTCGATGGTTCGACTTGCGCGGTTCTAAACATTCTGGGTAAACAATCACCAGACATCGCACAGGGTGTAGACCGTCAACGCCCTGAAGATCAAGGCGCAGGCGATCAAGGTTTGATGTTTGGTTATGCATCAAATGAAACACCTGAACTGATGCCTGCCCCGATTTGCTACGCGCATCGCTTAGTACAGAAACAAGCAGAACTTCGTAAGAGCGGCATCCTGCCTTGGTTACGTCCTGATGCAAAAAGCCAAGTCACCTTCCAATACGAAAATGGCATTCCAAAATACGTCGATGCCATCGTTTTGTCGACACAGCATGATCCATCCATTTCTCAAGAATCACTCAAAGAAGCGGTGATGGAAGAAATGGTGAAAAAGATTTTCCCCGCTGAAATGCTGCATGAAAAAACTCAATACCATATCAATCCAACTGGTTTGTTCATCATCGGCGGCCCAGTCGGTGACTGTGGTTTGACTGGCCGTAAAATCATCGTGGACACTTACGGTGGTATGTCACGTCATGGTGGCGGTGCATTCTCTGGTAAAGACCCTTCAAAAGTTGACCGTTCAGCAGCGTATGCAGGTCGTTATGTTGCGAAGAATGTCGTTGCATCTGGTCTTGCTGACAAATGTGAAATCCAAGTCAGCTATGCAATCGGTGTTGCTGAACCCACCTCGATTTCAATCAATACTTTCGGTACTGGCAAAGTTAGCGATGAAACGATCGTTGCACTGGTTCGAGAGCACTTCGATCTACGTCCGTATGGCATTAGCCGTATGCTCGATTTATTACATCCCATTTATCAAGAAACTGCGAGCTACGGTCACTTCGGTCGTCCAGCAGATGGCTTGAATTTCAGTTGGGAACGTACTGATAAAGCGGCAGGCTTAAAAGCTGCGGTTTAATAAGCGCTGACAAGAAAGATGCCCCTTCATTGGGGTATTTTTTTGCTTGTAATATCTTAAATATATCAAATTGACTTAACGTACCTGATATCGTACGCTTACCCTTTAAGGAGTCAATTATGCACACACTGACAGCAAGTGAAGCGCGCGCCAATCTTTATCGTCTAATGGATCAAACTGCGGAATCACATCAACCGATTACGATTGCAGGCAAACGCAACAATGCAGTGCTCGTTTCTGCTGAAGATTGGTCAGCCATTCAAGAGACCTTGTACTTATTATCAATTCCCAACATGCGCGAATTGATCAAAGAAGGAATGAATGAGTTGATTGAGGACTGTGCGACGGAGTTGAATTGGTGAGTTTTCAAATTATTTATACTAAATACGCACAGAAAGATGCGCAAAAAATAGCGGCTAGTGGCTTAAAAAATAAAACACAAGAATTTTTAGTGATTATTAGCGGAAATCCTTTTCAGAACCCACCACCCTATGAAAAATTAGTCGGTGATTTATCTGGCGCATATTCAAGACGCATCAACATTCAGCATCGACTGGTTTATGAAGTTCAACAAGAAACCAAAATAATTAAAGTTTTGCGAATGTGGTCTCATTACGAGTAAATCCCTAAAAATTACAGGAATTATAGAATGTGTATTCTCAGGCTACATAGCGAAGCATTTTTCATTTACTGAATTCTCAAAAGAAACTCAAATACCTATATTGCAAATTACAACAAAAAATGAGCCTTGGTATAATGGTTCTAAGCGTATCAATAGATTTCATGGCCTAAAGTTTAATGTATCCGATTTAGAATTTGATGATATACAAGGACAAATCAAAGACGCTATCTCTTTTTTAACGACTTGGGAATTAGAGTTAGTAAGACTTATCTCATTAAATAATACAATCGAAGGCTGTTTAGACTTTCCTCTTTACTCACGATTAGACGAAAATATCATCGTTCAAAATGACAACTTACCAAAAGAACTCATTACCCTTGCAGGAAGAATAGGACTTAGTATTGAAGTGTCTATCTACAACGATCATGCTTTACAAAATCCATAGCACGTTATTTATATCAAAAAATATAACATCCATTCAGTCATTAAAAAACGAACCCAAAGGTTCGTTTTTTACATCATCACGACCGCTGTTAAGCAAGCGCACCATGGCAGTGTTTATATTTCTTACCCGAACCACATGGACACACTTCATTGCGGCCAATGTTCATGGAGATATATGGATTTGCAGTCGATGAACCACTCAAGCGGATACCTGATTGGTTGAGTGCCTGCAATTCAGGATCTTGTGACACCTCACCAGTTAAACCATCTACTTCAGAATGCTGAAATTGTAAACGCATCGCTTCAGCATCTCGCTGTTGCTGCGCTTCCATTTCTGCCAACTCTTCTGGCGTTGGGACATGCATACGAGATAAATCTTGAATGACTTCTGATTTAATCGCAGCCAGCATATTTTGGAATAAAGTAAACGCTTCACGCTTATATTCTTGCTCAGGATTTTTCTGCGCATAACCACGGAGATGAATTCCTTGGCGCAAATAATCCATCGCAGCCAAATGTTCTTTCCAATGACGATCCAGCGACTGCAACATAAAATGACGTTCCAGCATATTTGCTGACTCATCACCCATTTGAGTACGGCGTGTTTCGTAATGAGCAAGGGATGCTTCAACAATTTTCTGACGCAGACCGACTTCATCTAAGCGACGATCATTGGTCAGCCATTCTTGAACTGGCAACGTCAGGCCAAACTCAACAGACAATGCATTTTCTAAGCCTGAAATATTCCATTGATCATCAATACTTTGAGGCGGAATGAAGTTGTCAATCAAACCATTGATGACATCATCATGCATATTCAAAATGCCATCATGAATCGTTGGCTCATACAACACGTCATCACGCTGACCGTAAATAATCTTACGTTGCTCATTTGCAACATCGTCATATTTAAGCAAGTTTTTGCGAATATCAAAGTTTCGCGCTTCAACTTTACGTTGGGCATTTTCAATCGAACGACTCACCATCTTATGTTCAATTGCTTCATCATCTTTCAGACCCATCGCGCGCATCATATTAGTGACGCGGTCACCTGCGAAAATTCGCATCAGATCATCTTCGAGTGACAAATAGAAACGTGACACACCAGGATCACCTTGACGACCAGAACGACCACGCAGCTGATTGTCGATACGACGAGACTCATGACGCTCAGAACCAATGATATGCAAGCCACCCGCATCAATCACTTGCTTATGCTTCACTTCCCACTCGGCGCGAAGACGCTGCGCATCCGCTTCAGTTGCATCTGGAATCGCTTCCAACTCAACCTTCCAG
>JACMMY010000218.1 GCA_014378805.1 Moraxellaceae bacterium | reverse complement strand
TTCTTAATCTGAGCGACTGAATATGATTCCGTTTGATATGCGTGTCATTTGTTCCTTTCGTACGTTCTTTTTCGTACCGATTCTGAAATCGCAATAATCATGGTGCACTGACTGAGTCACCGTAGCACCACCTGACTCACAGGTCTGTTATATTTTTGAACCAGATCTATGAAAGATTTTTTTAAAAAGAGCTTGTTGTGACCTTCTGCATACTCTCACTATCAAACAAACATTGATTTCCACCAGCGTCCTTCAGATTTTGGCTCATTCAGATTTAATCGTTCGCCCATGTGAGGGGTACTAATCGTGACGCCAGCGCGTTCAGCCAGCGCTACGATACGTTCAAAGGGATCGTCCCAAACATGTAAAGCAAGATCAAAAGTACCGTTATGTACAGGTAGTAAATTTCTACCCTTTAAGTCCAAATGGGCTTGCAGTGTTTGTTCTGGCTGCATATGGACATCAGGCCAGTCTTGTCCATAGGCACCCGTTTCGATCATGGTTACATCAAATGGACCATAGCGATTCCCAATCTCTTGAAATCCATCAAAGTAACCGGTGTCACCACTAAAGAATAAGCGCAGATCATCATCAATAAGTACCCAAGACGCCCACAAAGTAGCATTGCTATCTGATAGCCCACGTCCTGAAAAGTGGTGTGCTGGCGTGGCGACTAAATGCAGCTTGTCAATGTGAGTCTCCTGCCACCAATCTAATTGCTGTACCTTTGCTGCTGGCACACCCCATTTGATCAAGGTATCTCCAACACCGAGGGGTGTCAGAAAGTATTCGACTTTATCTTTCAGCTGCATGACAGCATCATAGTCGAGGTGATCGTAGTGGTTATGTGACAGGATCACACCTTTAATGGGTGGTAGCTCTGCAATGCTAATCGGAGGTTGGTGAAACCGTTTAGGACCGATCCATTGAAATGGCGAAGCGCGTTTTGAAAACACAGGGTCGGTCAACCAAAATTCTCCGCGCAGCTTGAGCAGTAGGGTGGAGTGTCCCAAGCGAAACAACGAGCGATTAGGTGCCGCCAGTAATTCTGCTTGGGTGATTTTATGGACAGGAACTGGCTTGCTGGGAACTGTGCCTGCTGGTTTATTAAAGGCAAAGCGCCATATCAATTGCAGGGTTTTCCATAGTGTGGTTTTATGTAGGTTAGGACTGATGTTAAAAAACTTTCCGTCTCGTTTCTGGGAGGATAGGGCATGGATATTCATATCATATTTATTTTGATCAATAGTCATGTTGAATTGTCCTGTATCAATACTAAAAAGGAATATATCGAGTTAACGTGCAGGTGAATCTAGATATAGGAAATCGGTGTTTATTAATTGAGTGATTAATTACTCATTAATGGTGTCAAAGAAAAGGACAGATGATGTCCCTTTGTTTTATGATGTAATGGGCGTTGATACGGCATGCCAAAACGCTTCAAAACCCGATTCTTGGTAACGATCCGCATTCTCAGGCTCTTGCACCATAAAACCCATGGTCAGGTCAGCCAACGCACCCAGCATCGAACCGATAAATAACGGTGGATAGTCACGGAGCAAACCGAGTGTGGTCTGCTCTTGGAGTAAATTCGTCATATCACAAAAAGATTGCATGCCGATCTGTTTGCTCTCGGCAGTGATTTGCTCTGACGTCGACAGCTGTGCCATCACTTTGCGTTTCTTTGGCATATTGATGCCCCACGTCACGTATGCCTGCCACACATGCTGCATCTGTGCTTTTAGATCAGCAGTCAAAGGGTAGTGAAGCATCATCACTTGGCGAAGTTCAGCTTTCAGAGATAGGTAGAGTTGATTGAGTAATTCTTCTTTACTGCTGAAATAAGTAAACAGTGTTCCTTCAGCCACCCCTGCAAGTTTTGCGATCTTGGATGTCGGCGCGCGCTCTCCAAGTTCAGCCAGCACTTCAATGGCGGCATTCAAAATAGCCTCACGTTTATCTTCACTGCGTGGCCGAGCCATAATTGATATACTTAAATGAGTGATCACTCAATCATATATAAATTTAGATAAAGGTCAAGTTCTTTATTTGCGTGATTTGGTCAATGAATCCAATCTATTGAGGGTATTGCAAAAAAGTTATCAATAACCGAGTTCACGACATTTGGTATACTACTTTGCCAGTGCCTAGTCACTGCCATGATGATAAATTACGATGGCGTATGTGATACACATGGCACTTAGGCGATGCCTAAAATTTTGAAATTGTTGATTACCCCTAAAGAGGCACGCCGATTAGTATTTCTATGAATAATTTAAGCAACAGGTCATTTAGAGATGATGCTAATTAGAACGCACCATGTGTACCTCATATCCATACGTCGCAAATGCTGAATAATGACATCTTGTAACCGCAAGACATTTCAATCGATAGACTAGCTTACGATTTCACCAAATATCATAAATATATTGATATTATTTAAATCATATTTATTGCACTTTGCTCGTATGGTTGTTTAGTTTAACGATCTTATGATGCAGTTAAAGACGCTTCTAAACTTGCAGTCAGTTGTTCAATCAATTGCTTAGTTTGATTTTTTTCTTTGTTCATCTCATCTGAAAATGCTTTGAATTGATGGGCTAGCTTAGCGTGATCAAGCATCAGATTAAACGCAACCATTGCACCAACACGATCTGCCTCAAGACGAGGCATATTAATCCGTGCTTCGCGGAATTTGTTTTCTAGTGCTTTTGCAGCTGCATGCAAGTTTTTTTCTTCATTGGCTGGGCATTCCAGTTTAAACAATTTGTCAAAAATGATGACTTCGGTAGGCATGAACTATTTCCTTTTCATTTTAGCAATAGGTTGATGAGTGATTGACAACAGATTGCTTAGTGACTTGAATCCGAAGCAGTCTGACCGAGCATTGATAAGCGATGAATGATGGCTTCGACTTTTTGTTTCGCAAAATCATTTTTACGCACTAATGCATCGCGTTCCACTTCAAGTTGAGATTGAGTTTCGACGTATTGAAGGGATTCGTTTTCTAATCTCAATTTTTCTTGTTCAAGTGTATTGATCCGTTGTTCCGTATTGGACTGTTGCTGGATGAGTGCATGATGATCGTTGTGCAATTGCTCATGCGCAAGTTCAAGTTCAGCATGACGATTTGCAAGATCGAGTTTGTCTTGTTCGTTTTGGTTGTGTTGATTTTGCAAAAATTCAAGTTGTTGCAAAAGTGCTTGGCGCGCTTGCTCGTCTTCAGGGCTGGAGGTAGATGCCGCAAGTTGTTCTTGAAGTTGCTGGTTTTCAAGTTGTTTGGTTTGCAGTTGCTCAGTTAAGCGACTGATGAGTGTTTGTAGGTGTTGAAGTTCTGCTAACATGATTTCGTCGCCATAAATTTTTTCGCATGGTGTTACGTTGAGCGCTAATATAGTGGGCATCGGCTACTTGGGTCAACTAGAATGCAGAACATTGGTGTTTTTTTAGTAGCGACTTCGTAGCTGGTGATTCAAAACAGGTTTATATTAGCAATTATGTAGCTGAATCACTTCATTTCAAAATGAAATAAAGTGATTCAGCTATCGAACTGAGTCGAAAAGTGCACGAGCTGAAAAAGATTATGGTTACTACATGTACGGTGACTCAAGTTTAAGTGAACTTTATTTATTTTGTATTTTTATAAGCGTATAGCGAAAGGGTAAATGCAATGCATGATGATGCGTCTGGTTGGACCGAGTGGGAAGGTCGTTTTTCTAAAGTGTCTGAGTTATCAGGTGCGAGTGAATTGCATGGTCTATTGACTGGAATTGTCGTGGTGTCAGAGCCCCCAACGGGTGAGCAATGGCAGGCGATTTTGGCGCGAATTGGATTTGAACCGTTGCCAGATGATGCGCTACGTTTGCTGACTGAAGAAGCTGAAGATGCCGCAGCCGCATTATCGGAAGACAATCTTGATTACGCGCCGTTGTTACCGGATGATGATCATCCCTTAATTGAACGTGTTGAGGCGTTAGCGAGTTGGAGTAGCGGTGTATTGTTGGGTTTTGGTTTGACAGGCGGAAAAATCCGTAAAGATGAGGCGGATATTTTACGTAGTTTAAGTGACGTCGCAGGTTTGTTGTATAACGATGATGACGATGATGAAGAAGGTGAAGAGAGCTATACAGATTTGGTCGAGTTCGCGCGTTTAATTCCTGTCAGCTTGGGCGTCGGTCGCGAACGTTTACCCGTGACACGGACTACGCTTTTGACTGGTAAGCCAATGGTGTCAACCAATGAAGAGCTTGCTGATGAACCTGAAATCATCGACGTTCCAGTCGTAGAAGTATTTCATCCAGAAAGACCGTCATAGATTTTATTAACCTTTGATTAAATAACTTTAGGCATTCCTTTTTTGGATGAGGTTGCAATCGATGAATCAACAATTTAAGCCTGTGATGTCTTTGCCTTCCGTCTATGCGGAGCGTCGTGCGCGATTGCTTGCGCAAATGGATAAGGATTCGATTGCGCTGATTACAACCAGTCCAACGCATATCCGTAATCGTGATGCCGAATATCGTTTTCGAGCGGATAGTAGCTTTTACTATTTAACAGGCTTTGCAGAACCAGAAGCATTGGCTTTTATTCAACATCCGCAAGTGCTGGATGGTGATGAAGTTCAATATGGTTTGTTTTG
>JACMMY010000217.1 GCA_014378805.1 Moraxellaceae bacterium | reverse complement strand
GTTCAGGCAAAATTTTCGCCAGTTCCGCGCTCAGTCCAGCTAAGGTGTTGCCCTGTGTTGGAATTAACGTCACATGTCCGAGTTTACGACCGACACGCTCTTCTTTGCCATAAAAATGCAAATGAGCACCTGACAGCTTCAACACGTCTTCGCGTTTTGGATGACGACCGATGATATTCACCATCATGCATTCGCTAATCAGTTCGGTTGAACCGAGTGGCAAACCTGCCACCGCACGCATGTGATTCTCAAACTGCGAACAGACGGCACCTTCGATGCTCCAGTGACCCGAGTTATGCACGCGTGGAGCCATTTCATTGGCAAGTAAGCCATTTGAGGTGACAAACAGTTCAAGCGTCAATACGCCGACATAATTCAAATGATCGAGCAGACGAGTAATATAATCTTGTGCAACAGGCTGTAATGCTTCGCTACTTGGTGCGGGCACAATCGAATGCGACAAGATGCCGTGATGATGATGATTTTCTACCAACGGCCAAGTCCGCACTTCGCCATCTTGTCCGCGAACCGCAATAATCGACAATTCACGTTCAAATTTGACAAATGATTCAGCGATTAATACGCCAGCTGGGCCGAGTGCTTGCCACGCTTCATTAATTTGCACCGCATCACGGAGGACAAACTGTCCTTTGCCATCATAACCGCCAGTCGCTGTTTTTAGCACTAAAGGCAGGCCAAGCGCAGACACGGCAAGTTGTAAATCCGCTTCAGATTCCACTTTACGATACGCCGCAACTGGAATATTAAGCTGATCAAACAGCGTTTTTTCAGCAACACGATTTTGAGCCGTTGCTAAGGCATTGCGCGGAGGATGCAATGCTTTATTTGCAGCAGCCAAAGCATCGGCATAGGCGAGCGGCGTGTTTTCGAACTCAAGCGTATAGACATCTGAGCTTTCGATAAATGACTTGAGTTCAGCGCCATTTGTGGCATCAAACACTTTGCCCAGCACTGATGAGGGACAATCTTGATGCGTTTCAAAAAACGTGCAGTTTAAATTCAGAGGCAACGCCGCCTGAGCTAACATACGGCCGAGCTGACCACCACCAAAAATACCAATTGTTTCGATAGCATTATTTTTCATAAATTTAACAACATCACATCGGCGTTATAAAAAAATTTGTTAAAAAGAATCTTGTGAAGCACAACAGACGAGCATTAGCGTGTTTGACCTGGAATTGGATGCTTGCGCACTTTTTCAGTTTGCTGCACACGGAACAGGGTCACGGCTGCGGCAATCTTCGGATGGTTCAGGCCAATAATCTGTGCTGCTAATAAACCAGCATTGGTTGCACCAGCTTTACCAATAGCAAGCGTACCGACAGCAATTCCCGCAGGCATTTGCACGATTGAGAGCAACGAGTCAACGCCATTAAGGATGGATGACTGCACAGGCACGCCAAGTACAGGAAGATCTGTTTTTGCTGCACACATGCCCGGTAAATGCGCTGCGCCGCCTGCACCCGCAATGATCACTTGAATACCACGCGCACGCGCAGTGTCGGCATATTCAAACAAACGATCAGGCGTACGATGCGCAGAAACGACTTCACTTTCAAAAGGTACGCCCAACTGTGTCAGCATTTGCGCGGTATGTTCTAGCGTCGCCCAGTCAGATTGTGAACCCATGATGATGCCCACCAAAGGCGCGTTTGCGAGATCTGACGAAGGTGTAGAAGGTGCGGATTGGGTCATGGCTTTGTCGTGCAAAATTGGCTGTAAAATAGACCGCGTAGTTTGACGTATTTAAGGCAATGAACCAAGTGTTCGATGACAATTAACCCATGTTTTACTGCATTCTGTCTGATAACGTCTATTTTTCAAGGTCTAAACTGAGCTTATGCGCTGCGAAAAACAAAAAAAACGGCACCCAGTATGCAAAATGCTGCCCATAAATAGTCCAATCTGAAAGATTGTTTGAATAGAAGTAGCATAAATGGCACAAAAACCAGCAGTGCAAATGGAGCGCAGGGCTGACTCATAAAAACATTTAACATGGTTTGATTCTCAGACAGTTTGTTTGGGCGCAATATCGTGAACAACTACGTTGAAATAGTATCTTTTACTGATATGTCTTGCTATCGTGCTGTCCAATTAAAACGATCATTGTGTTCAGTTTGTCGAGGCTTTTGCGCTTCACTCAGACAAATAGGATACACAGCAAATATTGGAATATTGAGGAGCGGTCATGCATCTGCATATCTTGGGAATTTGTGGGACATTTATGGGATCACTGGCGCTACTGGCGCGTGAGCTCGGTCATACCGTGACTGGATCAGACCAAAATGTTTATCCGCCGATGTCGACCCAATTAGAAAATGCAGGCATTACCCTCATGCAAGGCTACGATGCGAGTCATTTACAGCCGCACCCTGATCTAGTCATCGTGGGTAACGCGATGAAGCGTGGCATTCCTGCGGTGGAATATATGTTGGATGCTGGTCTTGCGTATACGTCTGGCCCTGCGTTTCTCGCGGATCATGTTTTGCATGGCAAACACGTCCTTGCGGTTGCAGGTACACATGGTAAAACCACTACCACAACGATGCTTGCTTGGGTTCTTGAACAAGCTGGTTTAAATCCCGGTTTCTTGATTGGCGGTGTGCCGCTAGGTTTTAGCCATAGCGCGCGTTTGGGTGGCGGCTTAAACGATGGCAAAGACTACTTTGTCGTTGAAGCCGATGAATATGATTCTGCTTTCTTTGATAAACGCTCTAAGTTTGTTCATTATCATCCACGGACTGTGATTTTGAATAATCTTGAATTCGATCATGCTGATATTTTCGATGATCTCGCGGCCATTCAAAAACAATTCCATCATCTGGTGCGTACGATTCCGCACACAGGACAAATTATCCTGCCTGAAGGTGTTGCGGCATTAGATGAAGTCTTAAACATGGGCTGCTGGACACCGATTAGCAAGACAACGATTCAAGCTGCCAATAGTCAAAATAGTAGCTCATCAGAATGGCAATCGATTCTGAAATCTGAAGACGGCAGTTCATTTGCCGTGCATTATCAAGGTAAGGAAGTCGGCACAGTGAATTGGTCAATGACAGGCCTGCATAGTGTTGCTAATGGCATTGCAGCGATTGCGGCGGCGCATCATATTGAGATTGACCCTGCGCAAGCGTGTCTTGCACTGTCTAACTTTGGTGGCGTAAAACGTCGTATGGAGTTGTTGGGTACAGTTCGCGGTGTCGATGTGTATGATGATTTCGCGCATCATCCAACGGCAATCGAAACGACGCTGGATGGCATTCGCAAGAAAATTGGCAATCGTCGTCTATGGGCGATCATTGAGCCGCGCTCAAATACCATGCGCATGGGAAATTTTAAAGCGCAACTCGCTGAATCCGCGCGCGTTGCCGATCAAGTAATTTGGTATCAACCTGCGGGTTTGGATTGGGACCTACAGCCTGTTGTCGCTGCGGCGACCAATTCAGCGCAAGTCGCGAATGATCTCGATACGATTATTAGCCGTGTGAAAACAGAGGCAACTGATGGTGATGTCGTTGTGATTATGTCGAATGGTGGCTTTGGTGGTTTGCATGGCAAAGTTATGGGCGCTTTAAAGGACTAATATATAACGTCGCTAAAAAAACTCCCATCTATTGATGGGAGTTTTTTTGTTTTTGTGAGAGGTTTTTTTTGATTTTTGGAGATGTATCGCTCGGTGTATCCAGCTGTATCGACGAAACAATTGAATACACTTCGCAGTACACATGATTTTTGAATCAAATGT
Source organism: Moraxellaceae bacterium (assembly GCA_014378805.1). GTDB lineage: Bacteria > Pseudomonadota > Gammaproteobacteria > Pseudomonadales > Moraxellaceae > Aquirhabdus. The sequence goes on along the minus strand of JACMMY010000217.1, from coordinate 4,945 downwards.
GTTGCGCTTATTCTTCTTTCAAGTAAGGCCAAGCAACTTTTAAGTAAATGATCATTGACCAGAGCGTTAAGATCACCGCGATATAGAGCAAAATATAAGACAGCGGCACAAGCGCATCAATATTCAGTAGAAATACGGTAATTGAAATGAGCTGAAATGTCGTTTTCAGTTTACCGACCCAAGACACTGCAACGCTGGCGCGATTGCCCAGTTCAGCCATCCATTCGCGCAGTGCAGAGACCGTAATTTCACGCGAAATAATCACGATGGCGGCAAATGCCATCCAAATGTTCGGTTGCCATTGCACCAGAACCACCAGTGCCGCCGCGACCATGAGTTTATCTGCCACGGGATCAAGAAAGCGACCAAATGCAGAGCTTTGACTCATCTTACGCGCGAGATAGCCATCCAGCCAATCGGTAATGGCAGCTAGTGCAAACAGACTCGCAAGCACAATATGCCGCGTCAAACTGCCAGAGTGGCCTGCAATGCCAATCGCAGGCGGCCAATAGGCAATAAGTAAAAATACGGGGATCAGCGCAACACGTGACAACGTGAGGATATTTGGAATATTTAGAATTTTACCTGTCATCGCAGCTCTTCATTAATTCGCGCAAATGTATTAGGCGATTGCAGTTGGATCGTTCGTTGATATCTGTGATGATAGCAGAAGCGTTCATATTAATAACGTCGACCCTGTTTCTTCGCCAATATTCTTTAATCACTTTTGGCGAGGAGTTGTTTCACCACGATGAAACAAAAACCTGCCTAGCGTTCAAGAGTGCTCAGTCATAATACGTGTTGTCGCATCGCGCGTTTATCAAAATCAAAAAATCAAAGAACTGATAGGTCATGATGATATGCTTTTGAAGAGAATGCAAATTTGGCATGTAATGAGCATTTGCATTGGGGTTTTATGCGCCACTCTGTTCGCGAGTTGTCATTTTCATGCGCCATTGCCGTTGGATCAGCAAGTTTATATTTGGCAGCGGCAGTGGACGCCAAGCCATACGCTTGCGCTGGCTCAAAGTCGTCAGACTTTTTCGACGTTGCGTGTATTAGCCGCGCAGGCTTATCCAAAAGAAGGTTGGATTCAAGCGCATATTGATTTTGCAGCACTTCGTAAAGACGGGCGTCCTGTCATTGCTGTGATTCGTTTAGATGGTCAATTACCCTTATTAAATAACAGTGAAATTGTAGATCACATACAACAATTGATTAAATCTTTGCAATCTCAAGGCGTGAATTTGGTGGGTGTTGAAATTGATCATGATTGTGCGAGCCAGCGTTTATCCAACTATGCTGTGCTGCTTGAACAATTAAAACAGAAGCTCCCGAAGCCATTGCGATTGAGTATTACGGCGTTGCCTGCATGGTTGGCTAGTCCTGAGTTAGATCATGTGCTTGCGATGGTCGATAGTTCGGTATTGCAAGTTCATGCGGTGCAGCGTGTGCAATTGGGTTTGTTTGATGCAGCCAAGGCTGAAGATTGGGTGACTGACTATGCAAAGCACAGTGTGCATGATTTTTATGTGGCGTTGCCTGCATATAGTGCAGGGTTGACGGCGGATGGACGAGTTGAAAGTGAAGTGCGACTCCCCTTTGCAGGACAAAAACAAGAAATTCGTGTAGATCCGCAACAAGTTGCTCAGTTCATGAAAATCATTCAGCACAAGCGCAATTCTAAGCTCCGTGGATTTGTTTGGTTTCGTTTGCCCTTAGTCGATGATGTTCGAGCGTGGTCCTGGATCACATTACAGGCTGTGGTGACGCAACAGGCGCTTGCATCTCAATTCGAGATTACACCGAAGCCTTCGGCAAATATGGCAGGTCTGTATGATATTGTGGTGATGAACGCAGGTAATTTGGATAGCAGTTTACCTGTGATTATTCATATTAATAATCAAAGTTGTACGTCTGGCGATGCGCTGCCACCCTATGCGTTAAATCGAGAGTCGGATCAATGGATTTTTGCCCAGCCGACCGCTGCGACTCCAACCATTCAAAATAATCAAAGAATCAATGCGCCTACTTCACGTGCGGTGGGCTGGATGCGTTGTTTAGAATTAAAAAAAGAGGACATCACCTATGCGCGTCATGCAACGTCATAAATATCATTTCACCTCTTCCTTGACCTGCGCACAATGGACAAGGCGCGCTCTTTTGACGGCTATGGTTGCTTTGTCATGTCCAGTTTATGCCTGTGGTCCTGATTTCCCGATGCGTTTATTGGCGGATCGAACAACGACACTGAATGAATTCCCTGAAAGTAATTTTGATTTTGAGGCGAAGCATTTTTTAAAACCTGATAATAAATTGACCGTGTTTACAGGCGAGACAAACTATTATGGAACGGATCCTGAAACTCTGCTGAATTCCCGAAATGCAGTAGAACAAAAATCATTGAGCCCAGCCGATTGGGCACTGGTACAGCGCCTTAGAACTTTGTCATCAACTGATGTAGAAACACAAGGTGCGGCGTTACCGACAGAGTTGCGTCTGTATCTTGCGGGTGCCACTGCTTTACAGCATGGCGATCAAGCGACGGCGCAGCAGTATTTCCAGCAGGTTTTGTTACTTCCTGCGCAAGAGCAAAAACAACATGCGCTGTGGGCGCTTTATACTTTGGGTCGTTTGCACGCTCAGCAAGGCAATGACGCGGCTGCGATACAAAGTTTTCAACAAGTTCGCGCGCGGGTGAAGGCTGGAGCTATCGATGATTTGGCATTAGCGGTTGACAGTTTTGGAGAAGAGGCTCGCATCTATAAGAATCAACAACAATGGAGCTCGGCGATTGCGTTATATGCCGCCCAATCTGCTCAAGGTGATGCCAGTGGTGTCGCCTCATTGCGAATGATCGCAAATCAGTTAATGACGCTTCCAACTGAGCAATTACAATCTTTATTGTCCGATCTTTGGGTGGAACGTTTACTCACGTCATGGTTGCTAAGTAATTTTAGTCAGTACGGTTATCAGTCTTCTAACTCATTAACACCGATTCAACAAAAATATTATCGTCAAGTCGTACACGTCCTCGCACAAACGCAACATGTCCAACCTGTATTGGCAGAGCGTCTCGCGGCATTGATGTACCAAAACGCAGATTATGAGAGTGCATCGAAAATGTTGCCTTATGCAGGCGATGGCGGATTGGCTTGGTGGGTGCGAGCCAAAATGGCTTTACGTGAAGGGAAGCTGACGGATGCTCGTGCTGCGTATGCCAAGGCCGCGCGCTCTTTTCCAAAAAACGAAGATTGGGGCGAGCGTCGTGATGCTAATTATGATCTAGAGCTTTTGAATCCACACTGTCGTGTTCAGGGTGAAAGTGCGATTTTGGCGCTAAAGCAGGGTGACTATCTCGATGCATTTGATCAAATGTGGCAGGGTCGAGCACAGTATTGGCAAGATGCTGCGGATATTGCCGAACGTGTATTGACCTTGGATGAGTTAAAAACATACGTGGATCAGCATGTTCCAGCGCGCAAAGATCAGAACGCCAAAGACCACAATCATGACGGCAAAGTCGATGAAGCCGATCAGTATGTTCCTTTAGTCCCCGAAGCGCAGTTGCGCGAGTTACTAGGTCGTCGGATGTTGCGAGATGGTCGTTATGATGGCGCCGCCGTTTACTTTCGTCCTGAATTAAAAGCGAAAGCCGAGGCGTATATTGCGGCACGCGAAACCGCAGCCAGTCGTTGGCATTTGGCTACAACACGTGCCGAAGCATTGTATCGTGCTGCTGAAATAGCACGGCAGCAAGGGCTTGATCTGCTTGGCTATGAAAATGCGCCAGATTATGTCATCTGGGGCGGAAATTTTGGCGGTGAGGAACCTGTTAAAACCACGGATTGGATGGGTGCTGATGAGGTGAAACGCCAACAAAACAGTCTGGCGCAGCCTAATATTCGTTGGCATTATCGAAATATTGCTGCTGAACTTGCAAACCAGTCTGCTGATTTTTTGCCTGCACGAAGTCAGGCGTTTGCTGCGGTATTGTGCCATGCCTCAGGTTGGGTTGCTGATAACGATGCATCCGCAGCACAGAAGTATTATCAACGCTACGTGCGTCAAGGTGCTTACGTGCCGTGGGCAGAAAATTTCGGTCATACTTGCCCAGCGCCTGATTTCGACAAAGCACGCACACACGCAATGCAATATGATTGGTATCAGCTTAAAGATCAATTACGACCGCATAAGCAAATCGTTTATCTGGCAGCGTTTATCTTGTTATTCAGCTCATTGGGCGGTGGACTATGGATCTGGCTACGCAAAAAGAAAAACGCATCCTCGACGTAAATCATTCGTCATCAGGGCATAGTAAATCTTAACTTTGCCCTTATTAACTCCATAACCTCATAGAAGTTGTCGCCTACTTTGAATACAACACCGCCGCCAAAATTGACTCAGTCGAATACACCTCAAGACTTACCTGCTAAAGAAATGAGCGGGTTTGCCATTATTCGGTCATTGCTACCGTATTTGTGGCCTAAAGGCGAGCGTGGACTGCGAGTACGTGTCGTCGTTGCTGTTCTTTTGCTGTTTGTTGCGAAGCTGACCACCAGTTATTTGCCGATTCTCTATAAGCATGCGATTGATGCGCTGAGTCTGAAGAATCCTTCCGTGTTAATCGTGCCCATTGCGCTCATTATTGCTTATGGTATGACTCGCGTCATGGCACTGCTTTTTACAGAGTTGCGCGATACGGTCTTTGCGCGCGTGCAACAGCACGTCATTCGCGTGGTTGGGGTCAAAGTTTTTGATCATTTACACCATTTATCGTTGCGATTTCATTTGTCGCGGCAAACTGGTGGCGTGAATCGTTCGATTGAGCGCGGCACACGTGCCATTGATACCTTATTGTCTTATTTACTGTTTAGTCTTGTGCCCACGTTATTTGAAATTGGTTTAGTGACGATTATTTTATGGAAAATGTTTAATGGATGGT
>JACMMY010000216.1 GCA_014378805.1 Moraxellaceae bacterium | reverse complement strand
TGCGTAATCCTTACTTAGCTTTATTGCCATAAAGTGAATATGGAATTTGTTTAAACTCAATGTTTAATGCTTCTAGGCGCGCAGCACCTAAACGTGATGCTTCACCGATAATCACACGTTTGCCCTCATGAGCATGGCATTCATTCAAATAGTTCAAAATCGGTAAGGTAAGCACGTTACCGCCATTTGGTCGTCTATCACCCAAAATACCGTTATACAGTAAGTAGTAGGCTGTGCCTTCATGAATACCTAAGAATGGATTATCAAACTGTTCGGTTTGATTTAAAGCTGCTTTTGTTTCTAACCACCATACATAACTGGCAAGGTCTTTAAACTTGACATCGGCATTTAAGAAGCCCTGGTCATCAAAGACTGGGCTACCTAAAGTATAGAAACTAAAGCCGCCACCGCCTTGCCAATTTACAGATGCAGAGATACCACCTTGTTCGCCTTGAATCACTTTTTCCAGTCGTGGAATAACATGGGTTTTTGCATGTTCGCCCATTTCAATACCAATAAAACGTCGCCCCATTTTATGAGCTACAGCAGCAGTTGTGCCTGAACCTAAGAAGGAGTCGAGAACAATGTCATTTTGATTCGATGCCATTGTTAGAATTCTTTGTATAAGTTTTTCAGGTTTTGGCGTATCAAACACATCCGCTGAATTAAAAAGTTTTATTTCTTTTTTTGCATCTTGATTATGTCCAACCTCACCGTATGTCCAGATGGTTAATGAAGTTGATCCATCTTGCACTTCACTCAAAAACTTCTTCAGGGATGGCACATTATTTCCAGTTGTACCAAACCAAATTCTATTATCTTCAACTAAACGCTTAAATTCATCTTGATTACTACCCCATGCCCGACTTTCAGGAGGAGTTACTATTCGTCCAGAAGGCGTCTTAATTTCATAATTACCCGATTCTGCGAAAGTTTTTACTGAAAAATCAGATGGTTTCCACAGCCCGCGTGGATCGTTATCAGGATTTTTATAGCGTGCATTCATTTCTTCTGTACGAGGCAATAAATTAGGTCGCCATGTATCTTTATTTTTAGCATAAATCAAAATATGATCGTGATTATCGCTTAACCATTTCGCATCATTTTGAGGTGAATATTTTTTTTGCCATATACTATTGGCGACGAAGTTCTTCCTATTGAAAACCTCATCACACAACACTTTCAGGTAGTGTGCTTCATTATCATCAAGCGTAATCCAAATAGAACCATCTTCAGCTAGAAGGTCCTTGAGTAGTTGCAGGCGTGGATACATCATAGACAGCCATTGAGCATGTTCCAATTTGTCATCGTAATGCTCAAAAGCAGATTGAGTGTTGTATGGTGGGTCAATAAAAATACATTTCACTTGACCGCCATACAGCGGTAAAAGTGCTTTGAGTGCCTGTAAATTATCACCTTGAATGATTAAGTTTTCTTTCGCTTGTTGCTCATCACCATAAGACTTTTCAAATTTTAATAAATGGTATGGAACATGCGTTGCTGTTTCTTCAGCTTGGTTTCGATTGACCCAATCTAGTAAAGGCATAACATCACTGAACAAATGATAAATATTGCCTTATGTTAGCAAATAAAAACAATGAAAAGAAAAGCTTCCAACAATATATATAACGATACAAAAAAATCATGCGTATTTTTATTTCTTAATCCTTTATTCTTCAGTCAACTCAACACCCTTTGCTTCCATCCAAAGTGATAAAACTTCGTGAGGTGTAAACTTTTCCCATTTTTCATAATTCCCTATGATTTGTGAACTAACGAATAGTTCAATCTCTGAATAAGTCCAATTTTCAGGGAGCTGACGTGGATATTTCGGCTTTTCATTTTTCCTTTCAAGATGATCCAAATAAGAAGCAAGGTGTCTTCCAAAGATTGGTTCTTTCATGAACACCTTAACATCAAAAACCTTTTGGCTCATATCATACAAATCAGCTGCTGTTTGTTTAGCCATATACATAAATATGGCTAATACATGTTGCAAATCATATTTTAATAACATTCTCATCAGATCAAGTTCAAAGGCATTATTTTTCTTAACAGGTATACTTTTTAGCTGACAAACGTAATCAAGCAAGGAGTAGACTTCTAATAAGCGTTTATTTAAAATGTATTTTTCTAATTCTTTGTAATCAGAAACTAATAGCTTTTCTTCAATTATTTCTTCATAGAGTTTTTCAATCCAATCTTCGAAACTATTAAAACCCTTAGGCATCTCAACATTAATTTCACTATTAAAACTTAACCTCAAATAATAGTTAATCTCATCTTTTAATTCGCCACTCAACTGGCTCTCAGATTTATTATACAATTTCCGTAGTTCATTTTGCTTCTCGGCGAATATATCATATTGATTTATATTAATAATATAACGTTTTTCAATTATATTTTTTAATATATACTGCAAACCATTAGCTTCCACTTCTTTGAATGTGCTCCATTCTTGAGGTGGAATGGAGTTCTTCCCTACTATTTTGACATTCGTAAGCAATGAATATAGAAATATTTTTTCTAAATATTTAAGTTCAGCCGTTGGAGGTTGATTCTCGATTTGTTGATCTACAGGTATGAACTGCTTAAATTCGACTAAATTTTCTTTCACATGAAGCTCAACAGCGAGTTTGCGACAATATCCACAAATCAGTTGCGTGCTAAACCAATGACGTTTATCAAAATCAATGTCTTTGCGCGTATATACGTTGAAAGTTTTATAACACCTCTTACAATCTAATAATTTTTTGAACCCCAAATGACCACTATGTCTAATAATCCTTACCAACTTATCTGATGTTTTAAGGTCATATTTATTCAATAACGCCTTGACAGTGTAAGTAAATTTACGATGCCCTGCATCTTTAAAACTCCAATAGTCATGTAACATTTCAAGATTAAAATCTTCGTAATCAGGATTCTCTACGAGTTCAAAATTATTGTCAGTCATTTTTATAATTAATCGGCAAATAATTTTTTTATCATAATTTTTTTGTGGCGACAACCTTGTTCATTCAGCACTTACAATTTCGCTCAAAAAGCAAAACAGATAGTATGTCAAAATAGTACAAATACTTTAAATAACTAATTGAATCTAATTATATATTTATTTAATAGTATGTAAATTAGGGTTATAAAGTCGAATCTGCATTTTCACTACGATCGCCTAAACTCGCTGCCCATGAAACTTTTCTCGTGATATCAGGACGATGTTCTTTCCATAGATAATCCAACTCTTTTTTGAGTAATTCAAAGCCATCTCGCGTAATCAACTTCGACTTCATGTATTTTATCTAGTGAGCATTTAGTACATTCTACTGTGTTAAACAGTCATCTAAACGATGATGCCTTCTAATATTTTCTAGGATGATTACTATAATACTAATGCCAAAACTCAACATAACAAGACAATTATCGATCAATAACGTCCACTCTCACCCACCAAACGGCAGATAAAAGCGCCAAACAATGTAAGCAATATCTCAATAGTGAAAGGTTTTTTGTCGTTTCAGCAAATATTTATTAAAATAAAATACACACCTTGTTACAGATCATATTTTAAGCAAAACATATTTTAATATAAATATAGAACAATAAAAACAATAACTTAATTAAACATAAATTGCATATATTTCACCCAAACCCATTACTCAATCGTTACATGTAGCTCGAAAAACATACCGTTCGTCACAAAAAACAAGACAATCTTGTACTACATGGGCATAATGCACGCACTTAGATACCGTCACTTGTGACGCTATGCGATGCCGAACCGAGCCTTACCGTGCACGATGCACTTTTTTCTTTCATTGCATCGTTCCGATACCGTCTGCTGGAGACACACATGCGCCCCATTTCCGATTGGTTAGCCTTTAGCTATGCTTTTTTTTCTTTAAACAGTAAAACATCTCATTTAGAACAGAATACAACTTTAAACGTAACGACGAAAAATTTAACCGCGAATTTACTTACTGATCAAATTGATCAACCAACGACGAACTTCTCATTAAGATCACTGATCAATCACAGCATTGTTAAAAAACCGATTTTTGTTGTTAGTGTTATTACTGCGGGTCTTGCATTACAAGGCTTTAGTGATACAACGCAACTCGATCAAGTCATCGAAAGTCATAAGCTACGTGTTGTGAGTGTTGCTGGTGATAGTACATTTTTTAAAAGCGATAGCTTTCTACATGGCTTCGGCTATGAAATGTCACGTGAATTTTCACGTGACTTGCGCGTAAACCTTGAGTTCCGACAAGTTGCAAGCACTGCCGCCGCACTTAATGCCGTTAAGCAAGGTAAAGCAGATATCGCATTAACAACAGCGACTAACGCTCAATTGCAAGCGAAAGCACTTGCATCAGTAGACCTGAGCTGTGGCAATAGCAAAACGCTGAGTAGCCAAGGTTTGAACACTGCAGTGAACTGGTCTTTCCGTAACGCCGCAGATCCACTCGTGAGTAGTGGTCATGGGTTTGTATGTGATCAACGTCAAATGGGTAGTACCAAACAACTGGCTTCGTTTTATAACCGTAGTTTAATGAATGACCAAGTTGAAAAAATTGCATTCAGTAAAGCATTGAATACACGTTTACCGATTTTGAAAGCATCGTTCCAAATGAATGCGAAACAGCAAAACTTGGATTGGCAGCTTCTAGCAGCCGTTAGTTATCAAGAGTCACATCTTGTAGCAACTGCAATTTCGCCAACTGGCGTAAGTGGCTTGATGATGCTGACTCAAGTGACTGCAAAAGAAATGGGGATAAGTAATCGGAATGATCCTGCACAAAGCATTAAGGGCGGCGCTAAATATCTTCAGTTAATGCTAAAGCAATACGCCAGCATTCCAGATCCAGATCGTCTATGGTTCTCTCTAGCAGCGTATAACATGGGTAGCGGTAACGTTGATCGTGTGCGTAATGCATTGAAAAAAGCGGGTAAAAACCCAAATAATTGGGCAGATACCTATCAATACTTAACCTCTCATGCTGCATCTAACTCGCAATATGGTCAATGCATTCACTACGTGACGCGCATTCGTGGCTACTTAGAAGCGATGAAACAAGATCGCAACTTGGCACAAGTCTAATCTCTGACCTAACCGATCACTTTCGTGTGAACAAAAAAAACGCGCACTTGGCGCGTTTTTTTTGTTCACACTTTAAATCAGTACTTTTTGCGTCATCCGCTCCAAAATCCGCTGCGGCGCCTGCAGTTCATCATGCATCGCTGTAACAGGTAAATAAAAAGTTTGTTCAAACATGAACTGTCCTGCCATTGCCGCATGAGAAACATGGTCGGTAAATACAATCCATGTACTGCCGGCTGGAAAATCATAGGCCAAATGATCAACGGTCGCTTGGTATTCAAGATCGGCTTTCATGCTGTCATGCATCCGCAACATGTAATGATCATAGGCACTTCGAAGACTCTTTGTTAATCCAACCGAATGTAAAAAACCGCGAACACCCCACGCAGGGCCAGCAATATTAGGCAAAAAACGTTGCGCGACTTTTTCAAAATGTTCACCCACACGCCATGAACGCGGCTTACCCACAGGGTTTACATTGGTAAACACCCGCAAGATTCGCTTGTCTTGAACAGGTGTTGCGGGAAAGCTATCAACATGTAGACGTGTATCATCTTTACGCCAAGATGTCGTCCGTCCTGCAATTTCTAAAGGACGATAACTGGTACGTGACTGAATCAGATCTTGTTGATATTTTGGGAATAAATGGTGCATTAAACCTTTACTCAGAATCGCATAGCGATGCATCATTTGCTGCAATAAGACAGTCGCACTCTCATCAACACTACTGCCCTGCAACGTGTTGGTATTAATATCAAAACTCACATTTTTGCTTTTGCCAATAATTGTTGGCGACAAAAACTGCTTCTCACTCTCACTCATCTCAAAGCTTAAATTTGGGAAAACAAGCACATCACCTTGTTCAAGCGCTCGAATCGCTTGATCCTGAAATTCAGCAGAAAAAAACTGTTGCCAGTCAGTAATCGGCAGGTTGACGATTGCACTCATATTATTGACTCATGTGATTATTTATCTGCCTTATTGTAGCAAAATTGATTAAATATAAATATTCCATAACCTTCGCATCGCTTGGCAAGCAATCACCGCAACAATTCATCAACACGATCGAATACAGCAATAAATATCAACATTCGGTTTTTTAATCCATAACTTACAACCCAAAAACCACAACCTGTATACTATCCCCATCTTAAAAACACTCAGGCACGTTTGATCATGGTTGATGCTCGCACCGAAATTGAAATTGAAACCGCACCAAATCCGACATTCACGGTCATTTGGCTACATGGCTTAGGTGCTGACGGCAATGATTTTGCACCGATCGTGCCTGAACTCGGCTTGTCGAAATTAGCAGCCGTTCGTTTCATCTTTCCGCATGCGGATCATATGCCTGTGACGATTAATGGCGGTTATCGCATGCCTGCTTGGTATGACATTTTGTCGCTTGATGGCAGCAACCGTCAGATAGATGAAGCAGGCATTTTGGCAACACGAAATCGAATTCGTGCATTGATCACCCGTGAAAATGCTCGCGGCATTCCTTCTGAGCGCATTGTTTTAGCGGGCTTCTCACAAGGTGGCGCAATGGCATATACCATTGGCTTAACTCATCCAGAAAAGCTCGCGGGCATCATGCCATTGTCGGCTTATTTGCCTGCGCCAGAATTACTCAAAAATGAATTTGCGACGGTGAATCGTGACACACCACTTTTTGCTGGTCACGGCACACACGACGACGTCGTGCTTTTACCGATGGGTACAGATGCAAGAGATCAAGTTCAAGCACTCGGTTGCAAAGTTGAATGGCATACTTATCCAATGGCGCATTCTGTTTGTATTGAAGAAATTAGAGATATTGGTCAATGGTTAACTGGATTAATCAAATAATTTCAATGAATTAAAAACTGACATAGAAGCGTCGCAATACCATTTGGTTTTGCGACATATTCTTGAGAGATTGTTATACATAAAGAATATACAACATGCGCTTTTACATATAGCCTTTGTTTATGCTGTTAAAGCTTACTCGCCATATAATCTAAAACCATTTGTCTGGTATTACCCATCCATTCCATCGGCGTTGCCATCGCAACGATCATCGTAATATGATTTACCTTTGGCACAACGCCTGTTTCTAAGGGAACGTTCGCGCGCTCAAGTCCACGTTTCATCTTCAAAAAATTCTTTATTCCAACCAACGTATCTTTCTCTGCCGTCAACAAATAATGAGGAGGCGCACCTACACGCACGTGACCGTCGGGCATAATCTCTTCAGGTTTGGTGTTGGTTGGAAATGCAACTTTACTATCGAACTCACGGAAATCATAAGAGTATGGTCCAGCAAGTCCGATCACGCCTTTAATTGCAGAATTGGGCACATGACTATTTTTCCAAAATCGTTCATCATCCACAGCCGCCACCGCATTAAATGCGCCTGCCGAATGCCCCATGACAAAAATCTCATTTGGATTGCCGCCATATTGCGCAATATTTTGATAAACCCATGAAATCGCACTGACTGAATCATTAACAAAATCAGGATAAATATTCTTTGGTGCGAGTCGATAGTCCATCACGACAGTCACATATCCAGCTTGCGCTAAACTACGCCCAACGAATCCGTATCCTTCTTTGTCACCAGATTGCCAAGAGCCGCCATAAATAAAAACAACGACAGGCAAACCACCGACAAGATGATTTTGTGGCTTGGATATATCATCAGGTGCAGGCTGATAAATATCTAAACCCTGTCGCGGATCAGTGCCATATTGAATATCTTTTATGATTGCGACGCCGCGCATTGATGAAATCGCAGTCAAAACTCTCGTTGGTGAATATGAGCAAGCGCCCAGAACAACACCACTCACAACACCAAATATGGCTAATTTTTTAAAGCCAAATAATTTACTCGGTTTTACAATAATCTGCTGATTCATAAATTAACCAAAAATACTCAAATGGAATGCCCAAGTGTGAATGATTACTTAAAACTAATGAAGTTGTTGTGAAGTCACCATCGGATCAACCGCAATCGGTGTCACAACAGCAGTCGGTTCAGCCGAAGACACGATGCCATTACCGTTATTAGTCGTCAACGCTTTACGCTCTACTGGTGTCGATAATATGGTTGGTTCTGCTTCTGCCAGAATATCAATCAAAGAAACAATTTTGGCGACATTCGGTGTACTTTGCAGCGTATCAAGCAACCAATCCACATCACTTTTAGGCAATTTACCCATCAAATAAACCACGTTGTTTTCAGTCACAATCTTCACGCGAGAATCTTTAAAGCCTTTAAGCAACATGAAGTTTTTTCGCACATTTGCCGTAGTTAAACCATCTTGCACAATCTGCGCGTAGCCAATTTCATCGCCTACAGTGATGTAGTTTTGAACCGCTTTGACATCAGCCATTGATTTCACATTATCTTCAGCTAAACGCTTGAGATTAGCATCAGGTACTTGTCCTGTCAGCAAAACTACTCCATGAAAGCACGCAATGTTGACGCGCGATAATTTAAAGCGTGGGTCTAACTTATACAGGTTAATACTTGCGGTTTTCGCAATTGAATTATCGAGAATGGCTTGCCCCCATGAGCGGTCGCTTGACTCAATCCCCACTGGCGCTGTTCCTGTATTCGCAGCAAGGAAGGTGCTACAACCCGAAAGCAACACAGTTGCAGACAACACGGAGATCATGGTGACTTGGGATAGTTTTTTTGCATTGATGCTGAGGTTCATTTTCTTACCGATCATTCTCTTACCAAACATAGTTTGCATCTTGTAACCTCTATAACACTAAATTCATTAATGATTGAAGTCTAACAAAACCAAGTATAAAAAAATAAGTTGATTGTGTTAATCATTCTAAATTTATAGAGAATATTTGATATTTTGAGGAATCAATCCAAGGTAAAACATTAATGAATGATTAATAAGGCATTAATGATTCAAATGCACCTTCAATCCAATTCATATCGGATGTTTCACCAGTCCATCGCTTAGACACATCGATAGCAATCACATCAAAACGGCAATCAAATAATTCAAACTGAGGATGTGTCTGTAAAAAAATAGCCGCAGCTTGGCTAATTTTTCGTTGCTTACCCAGCGTGATACTGGCAGCAGCATTACCAAAGACACTGTTTTTTCGCTGACGGACTTCAACAAACACCAATAATTTATTTTTAAAAACAACCAAATCAATTTCACCAAACTGACAATGAAAATTCTGCGCGACTAATTGAAATCCTTGATTAAGCAAAAACCCTAATGCACGCTCTTCTGCTTGTTGTCCAACTTGATGTGTTGGACTGGTCGAACGACCTACCGTCATATGAATTCCACTTTTTATTTTATTAATATAGAGCTATCGAGGAACCAATCCATCATTTGTCGCACGGAAACAGACCGGCACACGTTTAATATCCGAATCCCTCAAAGTAATTTCGCCTGTTCTACCCGCAAATTTGGCACTTGCTGCATGATCCAACAGGAACTGCGCGATCTGCCATGCATCGCCACCAAAGGCACGTAAACGCTGAATTTCACTGGATGTCGGCTTCTGTGCATTTAAAGCATTTAACTCAGCCCAATTGCCACGCAATAAAGCGGGCGCATCGCAGAACTGTAGACCTGTCGATAACGGGATACGACGATCAAACACAAATGCTGGCGCATAAACGCGATCACGCGGCAATTTCTGTTCACCCACCCATTCACTACTGCCAAAAACCAATAGACCTTGTGTGCGCGTTAAACTTGCAGGAATAACTTTTGCATTTTCAAACTTAAACTTCGTTGCCTTGGCTAAAGCACCTCGGAAGCGTTCACCCTTAGTAAACTGAGGTTGAGTAACAACAAAAAGCTGAGTCACGCCATCACTTAAAATAGCTTTTGCCAAACTATTGGCATCTTCATCAGGGGATAATGCAAATTGCCAAACGTTTTTTTGAGATTGCGCGACTTCATTTAAAGCAAGAACTGGGATATCCGTTGGAATATTCACCAACTCCCCGACTTGATCTCGTGACAATGGACCAATGATGAGTTCGGTATCGGGTTTAATCTCTTTAGCCAGCAGAATGTCCATCGGTTGATCACTGCTATCAACAAAACGCAGCGATGGACGCCGACTTCCTGCATAATATGCCGCAGACAAACCTTCTTTGACGCTTGCGCTGGCTGGTGCCAAAGCGCCACGTTCTGGGAGCAGCACCAATACCTCCGCATACGACAGCGGAGCGTAGAGTAGCCCTGATATAAAAAGTGCGAAACCGAATAGCGGCAACAAATTTTTAAACATGATAGTTATCTTCTACCTTTGAGGATCTAGCGACCTCACTATTTTAGCAAATACTTTGTTTCATCTTACACAGACAATCGTAAACAATACGCAATGTTTATCAAAGTAATCTATATCAACTGATTTACTTTACACAGAATAGTTCATACAGGGAACAATATTTATGGCTGGAACTCTCTTTGTTGTCGCCACGCCCATTGGTAATTTTGACGACTTTACCCGTCGTGCTGAACAGACCTTAAAAACCTGCCAAATCATTGCCGCAGAAGATACACGTCACTCTGGGCACTTGCTTTCTGCCTATAGCATAAACACGCCAACAACAGCTTGCCATGATCACAATGAAGGGCAAAAAGTTCCCGAACTGATTGCAAGAATGCAACAAGGCGAACATATCTCTTTGATCAGTGACGCAGGAACGCCACTTATCAGCGATCCAGGTTTTCGCTTGGTTCGTGCTGCGCATGAAGCTGGCATTCGTGTTGTGCCGATTCCTGGTGCATGTGCGGCTATTTCAGCATTATCAGCATCAGGTTTACCAAGTGATCGTTTTAGCTTTGAAGGTTTTTTACCCGCGAAGACGCATGCGCGCAAACAAACACTTGAAGGCTTAAAGAAAGATACGCGAACGCTGATCTTTTATGAAGCGCCGCATCGAATTGTGGATAGTTTGATTGATTGCGTAGAGATGCTTGGTCGCGATCGCGATGCCTGCATGGCGCGGGAAATTACCAAAACCTTTGAAACCATCAAGAAAGCAACACTCGGTGAGCTGCTGGCATTTGTTCAGAGTGATAGTAATCAAGAGCGTGGTGAGATTGTGCTGGTGATTGGTGGATTTAATGCGGAACAAGAAGTTGAAAACACAGAAGCAACAGATAAATTACTTAAGCGCTTATTACAAGATTTGCCTGTCAAACCCGCAGCGCAACTGGCAGCGGAATTAACAGGACTCAAGAAGAATGAATTATACCAACGTGCACTACAGCTAAAAGACTAGCAAGCACGAATTTAATTTGAGTCAATGATTCGCATGAATGATTGACTCAAATGAAGGCTATTTAATCGCGAATAGTGTCATCAGAAGGCACTTCTTGAATGCGTCCGCCTTGAGCAAGGAACCGTTCAAGTTCTTCTGCAAGACGCTGACGTTCGTCACGCTTTGCACTCGGTGAAAGGCTCTCAGCTTGTGCCAAATCATCTGGTGCAGGACGACCTTCGCCATCTTCTTTTGCTGCGCCTACCACACCGACATCACCTTCATCCGCCGCGACAACCGCATCTACATCATCTGTACTGTCATCATCAGCCGTTTCATCCGATGGATCGACGCCTTCATAATCATCACTATATTCAGTACTACTCATTTACCGCTCCTTTGACGACTTTTCACTAACACACATACAATTTTTATGCTTTATATCATATCTTTAGTCAATTCTGCACACGATTATGTAGAGACTTTTTGAATACGCTTGCAATAAGTTTACTTTAGCAAGCGTTTAGGATTCGCGCTAGTCTTGCTGATCATTTGAAACAATGATATGTGCCGTTTATCTGGTTTATTTTTTGTACAAATGTATACAGTGATCGATTGGCTTTTCTCTCATCATGAATTAATGCACAACCCGATAGCGCGTCGCTTTCACCTCACCACGCCCACTCGCCTGCTCACCAATCACACTGCGTAAACCATCCAACTGCGCAAGTGCTTGCATGCCCTCACCACGTAGCCACATGATCCATTGCTGATCTGAGCTTTGTAACCAACCCAAAAGTGATAAACCATGCATCATGATACTATTGGGTAATTTACGTTCGCGTTCGAAGCGTTTTAAGGTTTGTCTGTGCGCCCATAATCCACGTGCACGATCATGCAATAACGCATCAACCAACACAGCGGCATCCAAACAACCCAAATTCACGCCTTGTCCTGCCATTGGGTGCACCACATGTGCCGCATCACCAATCAATGCTAAACCATCTAGGCAATATTGTTTCGCCTGTTGTGCTTTCAATGGAAAAACACCACGTGATTCAATCGCTGTCACTTGACCTAAGACATAACCACTCGCATGACTTAATGCCGACATCAAGGCCACATCATCTAAATCTGACATATCCTGCGCCTGAACAGCAGGCAAGGTCCACACCACAGATTGCCAGCAATCTTGTTCATTAGCTGATTGATTTTCATGATTGGCTAAAGGTAAAAACGCAAAAGGCCCCATCGGTAAAAAAACTTGCCGCGCAATACCGCCATGTGGCTTTTCAGTGCGAATGGCACAGGTCAAAGCCATTTGTTTATAATCTAAATGTTCAACTTGTATACTTGCCAACTCTCGAACCATTGACCCTGCACCATCTGCGCCAATGACGAGTGGCGTCTGATATGACTCGCCACTTTCCAGCGTGACAGACCAATGCACACTGAAACGCTCA
>JACMMY010000215.1 GCA_014378805.1 Moraxellaceae bacterium | reverse complement strand
TGGGTAACGGTGCTGCAGCAACGAAGGCATGGAACGTGATGTATCGTTCTACCGATGCAGTTGGTGCAGCGAATGTCGTTTCAGGAACAGTGATTATACCGACTGCAGCATGGAGTGGTTCTGGGTCACGCCCAGTCATCAACTATGCAGTTGGTACACATGGTTTGGCACAAGACTGTGCACCCTCACGTCAAATGGCCTTAGGGAGTGATTATGAAAATGCTAATATTGCATCCGCGATTGCTGCTGGTTATGCCGTATTGGTCAGTGATAATCCTGGATACACCAATGGCAGCACACCGACCTATCTAGCAGGTATTGCACAAGGTCATGCTGTGCTAGATATCGTTAAAGCTGCCACACAACTCCCTTCTGGAGAAATAACTAGCTCCGCAAAAACAGCAATTTGGGGTTATTCTCAAGGTGGGCAAACCGCATCTTGGGCGGGAGAGCTTCAACGTAGTTATGCGCCAAATGTCAATTTGGTTGCAATTGCTGCGGGGGGTGTTCCAGGCAACTTTACCGCAACTGCGGATTATCTCAACGGCAGTACTGGTTCGTCATTTATGCTGCAAGGCGTAATCGGTTTAGCGACACAATATCCGACTCAGATTCCTCTGAACACATTGACCAACGCGTCAGGTCAAGCCGCGATTACGCAAGCAAAAAATCAATGTGTATTCCAGTCTCTGTTCACCTACATGAACAAAAACATCTCACAATATACGGCAAACAATCAGACATTGGCTCAACTTGTGGCAGTGCCTAGTATTGGTCAAACCCTGACTGCTCAAAATCTAGGTACTGGAAAACCTTCAGTTCCGTTCTATCAATACCATGGCCAAGCTGATGAATTTATTCCACTCAACCAAGCGATCACACTGAAAAAAAACTATTGTAGCAAATACAGTAATGTAACTTTTGCACTCTATCCGAGCGAGCATATCGCTACTCAGTTTCAAGCCGCACCGCACGTCTTATCATGGCTGAATGATCGTTTTAATAACAAACTAACGGTTGGTAACTGTATCGAATTGGCTGCGACTCCAACCTCTACCGCAAATCCAGGCGGCGGAAACTTTATTGTGTCTTTGAAGAACTGGCGCTTAGATGCAACGATTGGTCTGAAAACATTACAACAAAATGTCGTCTTACCAAGCACATCAACCCTTACTGCAACAACTGATATGACAGCACAAACCATTACTGGTTCACTTTCAATACCTGCATTTCAAACAAATCTGAACATCGGTTTACCTTTGCAAGTTGCGCTTGAAGTCACTCCAGCAGGTCCACTCTCAGGTACTGCAAGTTTAGATACTGCAGGGCAATTGCATGTACATGGTAATGCGTATGTCAATATCAACGTTGTTTCAGCAGGCGTAGGTCCAATACAAATTCCGTTTGGATGTAAACTCTCTTCACCAGCGAACTTCCCAATTCACTTTGATGGTCCAATTTCATCATTGGGTAATGGTAAATTGACCTTCACTGGCACAACAACCTTTGCACCAATGACAGGTTGTGGCGTCTGGACTGGACTTTTCACAACATTGATGTCTGGCGCAGGACAAACTTACTCCTTTACAGCATCACCACCCGCTCCTGTTGCTTGGTAAGTTTATAACAAGTTAATTAGCGAATATCTTTGTAGCGACTCACTGATCGTACGTGGGTCGCTACATCCGTTTTCGAAATGCGAATCGATTATTAAAAAGAGAATAAACATGAAAATCAAAAACAATAATCGTTCACTAAAACGATCAAGTATCGTTTTTTTTATCGGATTCATTGGGATTATATCAGTGGGTATATTGATATGGTTTTGGCTCACTAGCCTAGAAACTACTCCAGACAACACATCGGAAGTCAAAAGTAAAACACCACCTACTTTACCGACAACTGAGACCATTTCAAGTGCAATTGCCAACGATATCATCATACAACAATCTCAATCGGTAACAGCAGCAGCACAAGCAATCAGCACTAAACCGATTGAAGGAATCATAAGCGGACGTCCTGACTTCATCTCTGAAATTGAATGGCAATCGCTTCGACTAGTTGCTCAAAGAAATCAAAATCCGGCGCAAGAACTCACACGTCTTGTCAGCAATATGCGCTTCAATAAGCAAATGGAAATATGGCAATCTCTAGCCAATTCAGCCGATCAAACTCAGCGTCATGCGCTTGCTAACCAATTACTCAATGATATCCCCAACGCTGTTTCCAATCAGGCGATTGATCAAATAGAAGCACAAAGATCACAAAGTGAATTAGTGACCGACTTAATTAAAGACCCGAATACACGCAAGAATCGCATCGCAAAAGAAGCACTACGTATTGGCGTTAAATTAGATATCCAAGAGTCTCCTTAATATTGAAAAGAGTCGATTCATAAATCACTTCTAAACACTTAAATTAATTAAATCTTTTGGGGCTATAGTAGATTAGCCTTATGTTAGTCTACAAAAATGAAGATAACAAATTGTAAATTAGGTAAAAAAAAGTACAGTGTAAGTTGCTTGAGTATTTTGTATTTGAAGTGACAGCTCGTTCTGCTGCCAATTTACTTGAAATTCAGCCCAATAGTGCAGCTCTGTTTTACCCCAAAATACGCAAGGTTACCACCTACTATTTAGAGCTTCAAGCACACAAAGTATTCGAAGGTGCTGTTGAGTTAGATGAAAGTTATTTTGGTGGTGGCAAGGTCTATGCCAAAGTAGTTACAGACACCAATAGTGATACCTTAATGCCTATTATTACAAGGAAAATAGCACCAGATAATGTGGTTTACACAGATTGTTATCGAAGTGATAACGCTCTTGATGTTGCGGATTTTTTACCATGAAAGAATCAACCATTCAAAGCAGTTTGGTATAGGTAAAAATCACATTAACGGCGTTGAGAATTTCTGGAATCAGACTAAGCGAGTATTGAGAAAATACAACGGAATTGATCGAAAAAAAATTCCCTTGTTTCTTAAACAATGTGAGTTTAGATTCAATTATGGATCGCCCAAAGAGCAGCTAAAAACACTGCATATTTGGACGGAAATTTAACCTGTCCTACTACAACCCTTAAAATAATATAAATAGTTTACTCATCATTTTTTGAACATTCAGGATTATTTGGCTCATTACGACAACGTATTTTTTTCAAAATACTCATCATTTTTTTATCGTAGATGCCCGCTTTAGTTAAGCTAATTCTGGATTCGTGCAGAACTTGAAAATATGCTTGCGCTGAAGCTGGCGGAATATCCATCCAATACTTGCTATCAATACTTTTTTCTATCTTATCTACATTAGCCATTTGACGATCTATATTAGAAGCAAACCAATTGCGGCTTTTTTGACCATATCCTTCAGGAAATTTATCAGGGTGAATAAACATATCATATGTGACCGCAACGACTGGAAAACGAATCACCCCACCTTTAATACCTATCCCTTTGCTAATGTCAAAAGGTTTAAATGCCATTGCAGGTAAATAAATAATATCAAGCTTCCCACTATTAAACAGAGGCCCGATCGTGGATAAGGTAACAGTGACAGGTATAGCGCCAACTTTCTCAATAACGGTTTGACCAGCATTATCGTTATCGAAAATCGCTAGGCGCTTTCCAACAAGTTGTTGTATCGTATTGATACTACGATCATTCGTAATGAGATAACCTGTGCCTAATGATAAAACTCCCGCAACCTCAACACCATGATCCAACATATCGGGTGCTAATTTAGGATTTGCCATCAAGCTAATAATCGTATTCGCCTGACTTTTATTAATGATACCGCCTACCGAATCTGTCTATGCAACGAAGTTATTAAATTGACGTCCTCGAATTGCTGTAATCGCCGTAGCATCACACTTTCCAGATTTAAAATCCTTCGCAACGAGAACTTCATCTGTATATGCTTTTAAGGTGAGCTCAGCCCCCCATTCCTTAGCAGAAAGTGAATAATCTTTCATCATCGAAAAACTATCGCCTTGTGTACCTGAAGGATCAAAGATACAAAAGGTCTGGGCATGAGATACGGCTGTGACTGTCGTCAAAATTGCGGCAAAAAGCATTCTATGACTTGTATTCAACTTGATATCCTTATCAGTATTTGTTGTCTCTACAGAGACTAATATATATCCATATTCCATTTCTGCGGCTTGAATATACTCCTTAAACGAGATGAAAAAAAGAGCACGAATCTACAATTTCACATATTGACTATCAAAAAACCGCCATTCAGGCGACCAATTCAAGGAACAACTTCATTCCAATAAAAAACAGCCAGATGGCTGCTTTTTATTGGAATACTCAGGTGCTATATTCTCTACCACTTGGCAAAATGTTTCTCAAGCAACCCCATTTCACCATTCAACACCACCGTTTGGCCTTCACAAGTCATGGTGCCATAAACCGAAGACACCCACTGATTAAAATGACTTGCGACCAATCCTAAATTGAGTGATTCTTGGCGACACCAACTGGTTTTAACCGTCAAATCAACAGACTGATCTGCTGAATAAACACGCCACGTTGAACATTGATTCTGTTCATCATCTTCAATTTTCTCAAACATGACTGGTGGTATTTCAAAAATTTTTCCGTCGATCCATAACGCATTCTCAGTGCCAAAACCTTGATTGACACCCATCGCAAAATTAAGTCCAACACGCTGACCACTGGCAAGCGTCGCCGACACACTGAGCCAATGCCAAGATGTCCGATAACTGAGGTAACCACAACTATCATCCGTTGCGGCAAGGAAACCCGCTTCTGGCGTAATCTCGATACGCTGACCTTGATCAAGATAATAACCACGAACTTCTTCAGCAGTTTGTTTCTGCGTATACGTCCACCCTGTTGAGCCCGTCGGATTACACAACGAAAGTGGTTCAACGTTTGATAGCTCAACGTTTGCTTCAAGAAAAATTTGCTTGGCCTTCGTGACTTTCACCATGCGCTTTTGATTAGCGCGTGTGATCTCTATTTTGAAATCACCTTTTTGGAAAACACAATGTGCTTGATCCGCAGGATTTTCAATGGTTGTATGATGAGCCAATGGCTGCAACGCTGAAAATTCTTGAGCCGTATTGGTTTTCTTATCGTAGATATAGAAGAAGCCATTGCCTACCCAACCCAAATCAACAACCGCTAAACCAATCATCACATCTTGATTATTAATGCTCATGAACTGAAAAGATTTAAAGCCAAATTTACGTTTTAATGCAGCTTTCAAACCCGTTAACGGCTGATTAAAAGGTGATAACAATTTAAAGTCATTCACATTAATTACAGAAGGCGTTGCTTTAAAGCGTCCATAGCGCGGCTGGCCGTTAACGATCAAAGGGGTCGTCATTTAACAATCTCAACTTATATACGAATGAAGCTAATACAAAAATTTTAAACTACATCACTGCCGACTCTGCAAAGGTTGGCATCATATTTTCTAAGCCATTCTCACGCTTGACCTGTTCCGTTTGCATATTGGCATCCAATTTTGCAAACGCATTTGGGGCATAACGACGTGCTAAGACATTCAATTTATCTTCAATAACTTTAGGCAATTTGATCCCAAGTGGATTAGATTCCTGCAAGTCTGCTGATGAAATCACCCGCGTCCCCATGATGTAATCAAACCAAGGTTTGGTCACACACCAATTTGCATCTTGATTGGTATTCATATGATGATCGTAGTGCCAAGGAATGGTTTTCTTACCCCACTCTGGATCCAAATGGGATTTGCGATGAGTCTTATAATAATTCCAACCGCAGTAATATGATGTCAGTGTAAACAATGGTGCAACTGGGAAGACTAAGGTGGTTAAGCCAGCGAGCATAATGACACCTCGAATCTCCAACCGTCCCGCATCATTTTCCATCGGATGTTGATACAGTTCATCATCACGGTATTCGGTTAGACGTGCACGTCGATGATGCGACCAATGATTTTTCATGCGCGCCGCATCAGGAGACTTACGACCACCACCCTCTTGCGGCGTGCCATGTAACGCATATTTATGCATGTACCATTCGACACCATTGGCAAAAAACAACGCGACCGGAATTCCTAACATAGTGCTCACTCAATCCATAAGGGCAACAACAACTTTTCAATATACAGAGTGACAACTTTTATTGTCAATAAACAAAGTATGAATACTTATATTTATGAAAAATGCTTTTCCAAAACCCTATTTTTAGGCAAAAAAAAACACCCGAAGGTGTCTTTTTTACTCACTTAATCTAAATCAGATTAAGCAAGAATGCTAGCAACTACACCCGCACCCACAGTACGACCACCTTCACGGATCGCGAAACGTAGACCTGGATCCATCGCGATTGGGTGAATCAGTTCTACTGTCATTTGGATGTTGTCACCTG
>JACMMY010000214.1 GCA_014378805.1 Moraxellaceae bacterium | reverse complement strand
TGTCGACGAGGAAGTTGACGATTTGTAACGCTTTTTCATCTTCGCCTGAAACGACATATTTGCCGTTTACAATGAGAGCTGGCACGCCTTCAAGTTGATATTGCATCGCAAGTTTCTTTGACTGAGCAACTTTTCCTGTTACGGCAAAAGAGTTGAATAGGCCATTAAATTTATTAGTATCAATACCTTGACTGAGTAGGAATGACGTTTGATCACTTTGACTGAAGATCATTTTTGGTTTCAAAGGGTTGTGGATTGCACTAAATAAAGCAGAGTGGACTTTTTCAGTTTGTCCCATCAATTCCAAGGCATAGTAGCCACGTGCACTTTGTTCCCAAACTGGATTCATTGCTGCTGGCGTGCGAACAAAATTGATATCAGCTGGTTTGGTTTTGATCCATTTAGTTATGAACGGATCTAGGCGAGAGCAATGTGGGCAGCCATACCAAAAGAACTCACGCACTTCGATTTGACTCGGTTTGTCGAGTGGGCCTTGGCTAGAGAGTACACGGTAATCTTTGCCAGCTGTATAGGTTTCCGCCGCATTTGCTTGACCAGAAATGCTGGTAAAGCTCAATGTTGCGATGACTGCGAATAGGGTATTTTTGAAACTACGGCTCATTGATAAGGTCATGAAATATCCTTTACATCCTTGGCATTGAATATGGGAGTGACCCAAAATTTTATAAAAAATAAGGTCGCAAAACTGTGAGAAGCAGTTGCAAGCATCTGAGATTCGCATTGCAACATATAGTCAATCATTTTACATGTCAAACATAAGGTAATTGTCAGAAAGTTTCAGTCGTTTGTCTGTGTGTTTTTGGATAACAATGTGAGGAAAATAAGGAAGTTTTCTTTCAGACAGCTCAAAGAGGTCAAATTTGTTTTACACTTAGGGTCAACGTGTTCATTGATAACTATGAAGTAGGATGAGTAACCGATCATGACTCTAGATGCAGCCGCAACGACCGCTCAATCATTAAATGTTGATGACCAAGAAATTGCTAAGTTTGAAGCGTTGGCTTCCAAATGGTGGGATGCCAATTCTGAATTTCGTCCATTACATCAAATCAATCCACTGCGTTTAAATTGGATCAGTGATCGTGTCGATGCTGCAACGGGTTTGGCTGGAAAACGTGTGCTGGATGTCGGTTGTGGCGGCGGTATTTTGGCTGAGTCGATGGCACGTCGTGGCGCGAATGTGTTGGGCATTGATATGGGTCTTGCGCCGCTCGCGGTTGGTCGCTTACATGCTGAACAAAATAATGTACAAGGTATTGAGTATCGTCAAATTACCGTCGAAGCGTTGGCTGAACAAATGCCAGAGCAGTTCGATGTCGTGACCTGTATGGAGATGCTCGAGCACGTTCCGGATCCATCTTCAATTGTTCGCGCTTGTATGCGGCTGGTCAAACCCAACGGAATTGTCTTTTTTTCAACGATCAACCGTAATCCAAAATCGTATTTATTTGCCATCATCGGTGCAGAATATCTGCTGAGAATGTTGCCACGTGGCACGCATGATTATAAAAAATTCATCCGACCTTCTGAGTTAGTTGGCTTTGCGCGTGAGGCTAATTTAACCTTAGAAGAAATGACCGGTTTGCATTTTAATCCATTGACTCAGCATTATTGGCTCGCGCCTAATGTCGATGTGAATTACATGATGTCAACACGTAAGGCAACACCATGAGCGGACTTGAGGAAATAGCAGCGGTTTTATTCGATTTAGATGGTACCTTAATTGATACTGCGCCTGATTTTATTCGTATTATTAAAGAGTTGTGCATTGAGTCGAATGTCGAGCCAATAGCGGATGCAGAAATACGTGTACAGGTTTCTGAAGGTTCTGTTGCGATGGTACGCTTGTTTCATCCTGAATTGGATGACAATAGTCCAGAACTGACACGCTATCGCAATGAATTTTTGCGACGCTATGCGGCAAATATTGCAGTGGATACGACCTTATTTGACGGCATGAATGACGTGCTGCTTGACTTGGAGGCGCGGCAGATTCCGTGGGGTATCGTGACCAATAAACCGCGTAGTTTGTCGGTGGCGTTACTGGATGCGTTGCATTTGACTTCACGTTGTGCGGTGTTGGTTTGTCCTGATGATGTGAAACTAAGCAAGCCTGATCCAGAACCGATGTATTTAGCGGCTTCGATTCTGGGGGTTATGCCAGAGCATATTATCTACGTCGGCGATCATCCGCGAGATATTGATGCAGGTCGTGCCGCAGGCATGAAAACTGTGCTTGCAGCCTATGGTTATTTACCGCCAGCGTTGGCAGGTGATTTGGCGAGTTGGCAAGCAGATTTTATTATTCAGCATGCAAGTGAATTAAATACATTACTCGTGGCTTAAAAGATTTGGTGCGGACGTTGCATAAGTCACCTCAATCTAGGATAAGCTGATCATCAATCTTATACTGATTCATGCGTTTGCTATGAACTCCTGCCTCTACGTGGGGAGGGCGCAAAAGTATCACTCTTTTAGAGATAGATTTCTTATCCAAAATTCTGGCTAAGTATGATTGTTTTTTAATGCTTGATTAAAAAATGTAGCAGCTCATAAAGGATCGTATTATGTACTTGCCGATGGATTTATTGACGTATCACGCTGCACCTGATTTGCTGGCGAACCGCGTGATTTTAGTGACAGGAGCAGGTGACGGCATTGGTCGCGCTGCTGCGCTGGCTTATGCCAAATATGGTGCAACGGTCCTACTGCTGGGTCGTACCTTGAGTAAGTTAGAGGCGGTTTATGATGAAATTGAGCAGCAGGGCGGTGCACAACCCGCTCTTTTACCGCTGAATTTAGCTCATGCTAAACCGGATGATTATTTGTCGATTCTACGAACGATAGAGAAGAAAGTCGGTCGTTTAGATGGCATTTTGCATAATGCTGCGATGCTAGGACCATTAACATCCTTACAAACCTATGATCCTGAAACGTGGGATGAAGTGATGCATGTCAACCTGCGTGCGCCGTTTCAATTGACGCAAGCATTGTTGCCTTTGTTGACAGAATCTAAAGATGCATCTGTGATTTTTACGACCAGTAGTGTTGGCCGAACGGTTCGTGCATTGTGGGGGGCGTATGCCATTTCAAAACAAGGTGTTGAGGGTTTAAGCCGTCTATTTGCCGATGAGTTGGCGGGTAATAGCAATATTCGTTTTAATTGTCTCAATCCTGGTGCAACTCGAACCAGAATGCGCGCATCTGCGTTTCCTCACGAGAATCCTGATACCTTACCAACGCCTAACAATATTATGCCTGCGTATTTGTATTTGATGGGTGGTGATAGTCATGGCGTGACGGGACAATCGTTAGATGTGCCGCGTGGTGATTGGACGTAATTAATTGTGGTTTTTTGTTTGATGTGGAAATAGATAATGACTCGACCGCGGTTTTTGCCTGATAATTTTACATTGATGCTGATTGTGAGCGTAGTTTTTGCCAGCTTGCTGCCTTGTCAGGGTAAGGTTGCGGTTGGCTTTAATCAGTTAACCAATCTTGCGATCGGGCTATTATTTTTCTTACATGGCGCTAAGCTGTCGCGTGAAGCGGCATTGGCTGGACTCACTCATTGGCGCTTGCACTTAATGGTCTTGGCAGCAACGTTTGCTGTTTTTCCTATCTTAGGGATGGTGCTTAGACCTTTACTCGAGCCGATGGTGACGCCTGCACTGTATCTCGGTTTTCTCTATATTTGCGTATTGCCCTCGACGGTGCAATCGTCCATTGCTTTCACGTCCGTTGCTCATGGCAATATTCCTGCTGCAGTCTGTGCTGCATCTGCTTCCAGCATCATTGGGATTTTCATTACGCCGCTGATGGTTGGGCTGTTGATTATGCCGCATTCAGGTGCGGATGCTATTGATTCTGGGTCTGCGGTGCTGCAAATTATTATGTTGTTGCTGGTGCCTTTTATTGCGGGACAAATCGCGCGTCGCTGGATTTACGGCTCGATTCAACGTCATCCGATTGTAGTCAAAATTGTCGATCAAGGGTCTATTTTACTCGTTGTGTATACAGCTTTTAGCGAAGCGGTGGTGGAAGGTCTATGGCATCAGTTGCCATTGCATGCGTTACTCGGCGTGTGTGTCGTGAGTGCAATTTTGTTGGCGATCATGATGTTGCTGACAACCTATGGCAGTCGTTTTCTGGGTTTCAATAAAGAAGACGAAATCACGATCGTGTTTTGTGGTTCGAAGAAAAGTATGGCTAGCGGCATTCCAATGGCCAAAGTTCTTTTTGCTGGGCATCCGATTGGCATGTTGGTTTTGCCACTGATGTTGTTTCATCAATTACAACTCATGGTCTGTGCGGTGCTGGCGCAGCGTTATGCCAATCGTTTAAAGCATGTCGCCCCAGAAAGCTTGAATAATAAAACTTAAAGTAGTTCTCTTAGTTCATTTTTTGCATAACCAAACCTCTTTTTATTATTTTTTTAGCAAATGCCAAGTTGATACCCTGTAAGTCTTCAAGAGATTTCTAAGTAGGGGTATCTACATGACGAGTTTAAAGCAAACAATTTTGCTGCTGAGTGCGTTGACGCTTTCTATTTCTGCATTTGCGGAAACTGAATTGCTCAATGTTTCTTACGATCCAACACGTGAACTTTATACGGACTTCAACGCCGCATTTGGCAAATATTGGAAAGCCAAAACTGGCGAAAATGTGAAGTTCAAACAATCTCACGGTGGTTCAGGCAAACAGGCCCGCGCTGTGATCGAAGGCTTGGATGCGGACGTGGTGACGTTGGCATTGGCAAATGATATTGATGCAATTAGTGATACGGGTGTGATTGCGAAAGACTGGCAAAAACGATTGCCGAATAATTCTGCGCCTTATACGTCAACGATTGTTTTCTTAGTTCGTAAAGGTAATCCAAAGCAGATTAAAGATTGGAATGATCTGGTCAAACCAGGTGTCAGCATTATTACCCCAAACCCAAAAACAGGCGGTGCACCGCGTTGGGTGTATTTGTCCGCGTGGGGTTATGAGTTGAATAAAGGTGGAACACCTGCGCAAGCTCAAGATTTTGTCGGTAAACTGTATAAGAATGTGGCAGTACTTGATTCGGGTGCTCGGGGTTCACTGACAACATTCTCACAGCGTGGCATTGGTGATGTGCTGCTGACTTGGGAGAATGAAGCGTTACTCGCGACCAAAGAATTAGGCCCTAATCAGTTTGAGATTGTGACGCCGTCAATTTCGATTTTGGCTGAACCATCGGTTGCGGTGGTGGATAAATCCGTGGATAAACATGGTACGCGTAAGCTCGCCGAAGCGTATTTGAAGTATCTCTATACACCTGAAGGACAAGAGATTGTGGCAAAGAATTTCTACCGTCCGCGAGACCCCAAAGTTGCAGCGAAATATGCTGGTCAATTCGCTAAAGTGAAATTATTCACCATTGATAAAGTGTTTGGTGGCTGGCGCAATGCGCAGAAGGTACATTTTGCGGATGGCGGAGTTTTTGATCAGATTTATGCAAAGTGATTTGGATAGCGTCTTTAAAAAGTATTTCTCTAAAAGAAAATCCTCCCTAACCCTCCTTTGCGAAGGAGGGGAAAGTTAGGTTAGGAGGGATTTGCTTTTGATCTTATTAGAATGATTCACATCAATCCTACTGGATGAATTTCACGCTAAATCGTGCGACACTATGTCTTTCGGATGTCTAGATATTCCTTTTTCCTAGACCATATAAATAATGCGTTTGTTCTTTGCACTATGGCCTGATGCGGCGACTCAAATTGAATGGTTTCAAGCCACTACCCAATGCTGGCTGCGCTTGGCGGTAAACCTCAACCTGCTTCTAATTTGCATTTGACACTCCATTTTTTGGGTGAAATCGCGGCTGATCGTATCGGCTTGCTGAGTCAGCTTGGTGCTGATGTGGCGCGTGAGCCAATCGCACTTCATTTCAATAAGATCGAATGTTGGGGTAAGGCTGATTTGGCGTGTTTACGCACGAGTGATGAGCCAATTGCATTGACTCGTTTAGTAGGTAATTTAAGCACGGGTCTGCAAATGGCTGGTTTTCAAGTTGAGAAACATCGCTTCAAACCACATGTCACGCTTGCGCGTAAGCTCAAACATCATGAGGCAGCGTTACCAATTTGGCCGACTTTAGATTGGCAAGCTGGAACGTTGGCGTTGGTGCGTTCACGTTTGAGTTCTGAGGGGGCAGAGTATGAACCGATTGCTGAGTGGGATTTGGTTCTTTCAACATGATGCGGGTTATTTTCTAAATAGATTCGGTAGACCTGTCAGATTTTGATTGGTGCAATGTGCTTTGGCTTATTACGCCTTAAGAGTTGGAAATGGTAGAAGACTATCCCTTCAAGAGCGGCGTGCTATTTGGGAAAATTATGTTAAACCTTCGTATCCTAAATTACCTCAGGGCAAGTACCTTTTCGGGAGTAAATAAATGAAAATTGATCTCGCCATCTTAAAAGGTTCCGCTATATGGGATTTAGCGAAAGAGGGGCATATATTGTTATGTCCTGTTTGTGGAAATCAACTAATAACTATCCCAGAGCAGCTTACTCCTGGGGGCAAGGCCTCTTGGTGTTACCTGTCCGATTTCACAACGACATTATATTTTTATGCAGAACCTGCTGATCGTGTACAAAATGTTCGCAGGGGTATGGCGCTTATAGCGACAGAGATGAGTAAAAAAGATACATAAGGAGCTATCTTATTGCGCCATATTCTTTTTTTAACCCCTGCAAGCCCACGTAGGGTGGATTGCAATCCACCTTCTGGTATTAAAATCATTAACTTAAACAGATTTTGTAAATTAATCGAAGGGCATCTACCTTATCGTTGGGTTTCGTTCCTCAACACCAACCTACCAAGTCCACAGGGCGCGGCAATGCGCACCCTATGGTTTGTTTCCCTGTCATGGATAAGCCTTGAAGGCTTATCCCAACAAATCCTTCAATCTCGTTTCAGCACGTGCAATCGCTGCTTTCACTTGACGTGGAGCAGTCCCGCCAAGATGATCACGCGCGGCAACAGAACCTGTCAAAGTCAAAACAGCAAACACATCTTCAGTAATTAAACCTGAGAATTGTTGAAGTTCAGCCAATGTCAGTTCAGATAAATCACGATTTTCACGAACACCGAGTGCAACAGCTTTACCAACGATCTCATGCGCGTCGCGGAAAGCGATGTTCTTTTTAACCAAATAATCCGCCAAATCAGTTGCAGTCGAGAAACCACGTAACGCAGCTTCTTTCATGACTTCGATGTTTGGCACCAGCGCAGGAATCATGTCACCAAAAGCGAGCAAGCTACCACGCACGGTATCAATCGCATCAAACAAAGGCTCTTTGTCTTCTTGGTTGTCTTTGTTGTATGCGAGTGGTTGACCTTTCATAAGCGTTAATAAGCTCATGAGATCGCCATACACGCGACCACTTTTGCCGCGAATCAATTCTGGCACATCAGGGTTTTTCTTTTGCGGCATGATCGATGAGCCAGTGCAGAAGCGATCAGGAATTTGCACAAAACGGAATTGCGCAGATGTCCACAGAACGAGTTCTTCACTGATGCGGGATAAATGCATCATGATCAGTGCAGCGGCGCTGGTGAATTCAATCGCAAAATCACGATCAGAAACGGCATCGAGAGAGTTTTCACAAACCGCTTCAAAGCCCAACAATTGCGCAGTGTATTCGCGGTTAATTGGATAGGTGGTTCCTGCCAAAGCTGCAGAGCCAAGAGGTAAGCGATTGACGCGGCGACGCAAATCAATCAGGCGTTCGCCATCACGCAACAACATCTCAAACCACGCCATCAAATGATGACCAAAAGTCACAGGCTGAGCCGTTTGCAAATGGGTGAAACCAGGCATGATCGTGTCAGTGTGTGCAGTCGCCAAAGACAAAATGCCACGTTCTAATTTTGCCAAGAGTTGCATCAATTGATCGATTTCATCACGCAAATACAGGCGAATATCGGTTGCCACTTGATCATTACGACTCCGACCTGTATGAAGTTTCTTACCCGTGATGCCAATCATGTTGGTCAGACGATGTTCGATATTCATATGAACATCTTCAAGGTCAATGCGCCATTCAAAACGACCCGCTTCGATATCCGCAAGAATGCTGTTTAAGCCTTGGATGATGTCGTCGCGTTCAGCATCGGTCAGTACGCCAACAGAAGCGAGCATCGTTGCATGAGCTATCGAGCCTTGGATATCTTGGCGATAAAGGCGTTGGTCAAACTGCACAGATGCGGTAAATTCAGCAACGAAGGCATCAGTAGCTTCGGTAAAGCGACCGCCCCACATTCCTGAAGATTCATTCGATTGATCGGTGTTACTATTCATAGCAGGAGTATTCACAGGTGTGGTCATTGTCAGGTCGCAAACGCAAAATAAGTGCAAGTATAGCAAATTCAACTCTAAAACAGGTCAATAAACCGCAATGACAAATGCTCGTATCGATCGAGACTATACGTTTTTTTTGCCACGCTTTTCTGAAGTAGAGGCGTTGCTCCGTTTATTAGTCGTCACTAATCTACTGGCACTGTTTTCGACATTAGTGCCCATGTCGGCTATGCAAAAATTTTCATGGGAACAATACTTTGTCTATGTGTTTTTTATGAATTGGGTGGCGCTTAGTTTTGCAATTATTGCGGATAAATTACGTTCGCGATTGATTCGATTGCCGCGTATTCGAGCGGCAGCGGTCTGCGCCATTATCGTAGGTTTTATTGTTGTGCTTTATACCTGCATCATTAATGAACTGCTCATTTACCTTCATATTATGGATGCGGATCCTACTCGATTATGGCGAAGTATCGGTCATAACGTGCTATTGACTCTCATTGTTGGTGGTGTTTTATTGCATTATTTGTATATGCGTGAGCGCTTGGTCGTGCGTGAGCGTGCCGAATTGTCGGCACGGTTAGATACTTTACAAGCGCGAATTCGTCCGCATTTTTTGTTTAACTCGATGAATACTGTGTTGTCGTTGATTGATATTGATAGTCGTCGTGCAGGCATTGTTGTTGAAGATTTATCCGCATTGTTTCGTGCGAGTTTGCAGTCGGCGGGCGAGGTTTCTCTCTATGATGAAGTGGTGTTATGTCGTCGCTATCTCGCCATTGAAACCGTTCGTCTAGGTGATCGGTTACAGGTTGAATGGCAGATCCCCGATGAGGAAACGCTTCGCAAACTAAAAATTCCATCGCTGACTTTGCAGCCACTGCTTGAAAATGCTGTTGTTCATGGTGTCGAACCGAGTTCACGTTCGAGTCGCATTAATGTGCTGATTGAGTGGAGTGCGAATGAGGTTAAGATTGTCGTGAGTAACCCGATTCAACCGGCACAAAAAGTTTTGCCAGAACGCGCAGCAACGGGTAATCAAATGGCATTGAAAAATATTCATGACCGATTGCAGGCGCAATACGGCATGACGGCACGGCTCACAACCCATCGCGCGCAAAATTTATTTACTGCATATCTTTCCTATCCTTTTACATCAAATACAGCATTAAATTCGTGATCGGTTGATATGGAAGCTTTTTTTTCGGTAGATTAGGCATATCCGGCTTTGTGATATAGTATACAAAAGAAGGGCGATGTTTTCGCCATGTTGTATCTTGCTAAAATAATGATATAAATGCAGTCGAAAAACACATTCATGGATAAGAATGCAGCATGAAATAAGGAGGTTACGGTGAATGTTTTAATTTGCGATGACGAATCGTTAGGGCGCGAGCGCCTGAGTCGAATGGTTATTGAAGCAGGACATCAAGTCGTTGGGCAGAGCTCAAATGGCATAGATGCGTTGGCAAAAGTCGATGAGTTACATCCGGATGTGCTGTTGCTTGACGTTCGTATGCCTGAAATGGACGGAATTCAATGTGCTGAGGTGCTGACCGAATTGGATCATCCACCTGCGATTATTTTTGTCACTGCATCTGATCAACATGCGATTGAAGCATTTAAAAATCAGGCAGTTGGATACTTACTCAAGCCTGTTAATCGTGATGATCTCTCTGCGGCTTTGACGCGTGCGAGTCGATTAAATGCGGCGCAAGTGAACCATTTACGTGCAGCAAATGAGACTGAGACTAAAACGACACGCCAACACATTACGGCGCGTACCCATCGTGGGATGGAGTTGATTTCACTTGATAGTATCTATTATTTTCTCGCTGATCAGAAATACGTCACCGTGCGTCACACGGGTGGTGAAGTATTGATTGATGAGACATTGAAAGAATTGGAAGCTGAATTTGGTGACCGCTTTATCCGTGTTCATCGCAATGCATTACTGGCAATTCCTTATTTAGAAGGCATTGAAATGGTTGCTACAGGGCAATATCAAGTGCGTTTTCGTGGAATTGATGAAAAATTGGCAGTTAGCCGTCGTCATTTGCCACAATTAAAGGATAAAATGCATTTATTGTAATATGTTCTGTCTATTGTTCGCCTGTCTTAACGTCATAAACCGAGCTGAATAGGCTCGGTTTTAGTTTATGAATGGACTGTTGTTTTAGTTGAGCTGTTTTTTAATGGAATCCTCACGTCATGAATGCGCAAAAAAACTCAACACAATTAACTTCAAATTCTGTTTTAAATATCGCGACACGTAAGAGTCCGCTTGCATTATGGCAAGCCGAGCATATTAAGGCGCGTTTACTGGCGCTCTACCCCGAATTAGAAGTTAATTTAGTCACATTTGTGACGCAAGGGGACAAAATTTTAGATACCTCATTATCTAAAATAGGTGGTAAAGGTCTATTTGTCAAAGAGTTAGAGCAAGCCTTGTTAGATGGGCGGGCTGATTTGGCAGTACATTCGATGAAAGATGTACCGATGGATTTGCCTGATGGTTTAACGCTTGCGGTGATATGTGAGCGTGAAGATCCAACCGATGCTTTTGTGTCGAATCAATATTTGAATCTTGCCGATTTACCCAACGGTGCGCGTTTAGGTACTTCTAGTTTAAGGCGTTGCAGCCAATTAAAGCATCATCGTCCTGATCTTAAAATCGTCGATTTACGCGGTAATGTTGGTACGCGTTTAGGTAAGTTAGATGGAGGTGAATATGACGCGATTATATTGGCGAGTGCAGGTTTGATTCGTTTGGGTTTAGGCGAACGCATTCGTGAGCGGTTAAACCCGAGTCTGTCGTTGCCCGCAGTCGGTCAAGGCGCGTTAGGCTTGGAGTGCCGTATCGGGGATGAACGTGTAACAGCGCTCATTGCACCACTTGCAGATCAAGTGACCAATGATTGTGTTAGGGCAGAGCGTGCATTTAATCATCGCTTAATGGGTGGCTGCCAAGTACCGATTGCTGGCTTTGCAACGTTGGATGGTGAGCAATTGACTTTGCACGGTCGCGTGGGGAGTGTCGATGGTCAAGTCTTATTAAAAGATCAAATTGTGGGTCAAGTTAGGGATGCTGAGTTATTAGGGATTACCTTGGCAGAACGATTGCTGAATGCTGGTGCTGATCGATTATTAGCACAACTGGCCATTCATCCTGTGCTTCCTAAACAGCAATAAGATCAATCACATGATAGCTAAAAAACCAATCGGATATTTCCTGAATACTCGGCCTAGTGATCGGGCGCAGCCATTGACGCTGCTGCTTGAACAGGCGGGCTGGCATGTTGATGAACTTCCATTGCTTGAATTGATTCCTTTAGTTCTCAGTGAGCAAGATCGGCATATATTGGCGCAACTGGTCGCGCAGCCACCGCGCGTTATTGTTGTCGTTAGTCCTACGGCTGCACGTTTGGGATTGCTCGCATTGGACACATTTAGGATCAACGCCGCTTCATTACCGATTCGTTGGCTTGCCGTTGGACACGGCACAGCGCAAGTGCTGGAGGCAGTAGGAGTATCTGCTGAAGTACCCGAGCTACAAACCAGTGAAGGGTTAATCGCTTCTTCTGCACTCTGTGATTTAGTGGTGAATGAACTGGTGATGGTTTGGCGTGGTATTGGTGGACGTGAATTAGTACAGGAAAGTTTACTGGCACGTGGCGTATGTTTGCAGGTTTTGAACTTGTATCAGCGTCAGTTACCTGCGTCGAGTAAAACCTTATGGATGGATTATTGTTCAACCGCAAGCGATTCAGTAAAAAAATATGACAAACTTAAGCCTAATGTTGTGTTATTAAGTAGCGGTGAGTCTTGGCGTTACTGGCGTGAACTTGCAGGTGAGCGGGCATTAACACCCTGGTTATTGGTTATGGGGCATCGACTTATGGATGAAGTTGAGCAACTTACCCCACGTATTCGTCAGATAACCAGTTTACAACCGCAGTATATCCTTGAGGTTGTAATGGACATTGCAAAATCTTAAGGTGAAATAGACAGGGAGAGTCATTTGATCGCGTATTTGATGAGAAGAGCAATCAAGATGTTTTTATGCTTACCAATGAGGCTTAACAAATGAAGCGTTGGGTAACCATGACATTGTCTGTTGCAACACTTGTAGGTGTGGGTTACTTAGGCCAAAAAGCTTATATAACTGGGCAAGAACGTTATCAAGATGTAGAAAGTCGCTTAGCGTCATTGTCAATGCAAGTATCTGATTTAAACGATCGATTGATCGCCGCATCGCGCGATGAGAAAGATGATTCACAGATTGATTCTAGCCATGCTATATCACAATTATCGTTATCAATGGCACAAGTGTTCCCACAACATTGGCTGAAACAAAGTTTACATCTGGCACAATCACAATTAGAACTCGATCAACACACGTCATCCGTCAATGCTTTTGAATCGGCTAAAAATACGCTCAATCTGGTCAAATCTAATTTAAATGCCTTGGCGAATGGTCATGCCATTTCAATACTGACCGCCAGCGGGTTGACGCGTGCGATAGATGTTGATTTAAAAATGATCGACAGCCAAGCGCAAACCCAGCGTCAAGAAACTCAACTTTTGGATCGTCACATTGCGCAATTGCAACTGAGCTTGGATGTGATGGCACGCCAAGGTCCAAGCATGCAAATGACAACGACCATCCCAAATACTTCAGCGCATGGGGTTGTAGCCCAAACGGCTGATTTATCATTTACCCAGCGCATTTCTCGGTTATTTGTGATTGAAAAACCGATGCTCAATGTACGTGAAAATATGCTCGAACGTGGTTTAGTGTGTCGTGAAGTTGCGCTCACTTTAGGACTTGCACGCCAAGCATTGGCTCAAGGACAATCGGATCGGGTGATGCAATTGTTAGCCGATAGCCGCACACAATTAAACAGTATTGTTGATCCAGCGGCAAAGCAGATGCAAGCATCAATAGCGGCGCTGAACCTACCTGCACATCCTAAGCTTCAATTGACGGCATTGCAGTGGGTCCCTGCTGAGGCGCTAGTAGTCAAACCAATGGCTGAAGTTGCATCTACGCCTTCCGTACTCGTCGACCCCGCGAAATTACCTCAAACACAGCGTGTGACTGCATCATGACTGATGGCATTATTCTGATTGTTTTTAGTGCAATTTTATTGCTGATTTTAGCAATTTTAACCAATGCATTATCCGATGATGGCGGCTTTGTGCTTTTGGTTTGGCACCAATGGCAACTTCAAACCAGTGTTGGTTTTGCTTTATTGGTGGTTATTTTATTGACCGTATTGCTTATTATCTTATTTTTCTTAATCCGCGCGGTTTTGTTTGGATCTGCGTATTTTTATCAAAAACGCAAAGCATTATCTCGCCGCAAAACCTTGATGAGTCTGGATGCTGCAATTCGTCAGCGTTTAGTTGCGAACTTTCCTGCGGCATTTACCGCAATGGAAGACGCATTGACCCACAATAGCCTAAATTTGAAACCCTACAGTAAGAAAAAGGGCTCTGCTTTGCATTTACTGCAAGCAGATATTGCTTGCCAAGCAGGATTATATGCTGCGGCGCATGAGCATTTAACGCATATTGACAGTGATGATCATGAGTTGGCGATGCTTTTGCACGCGAAAATATATTTAGCATCTGCTGATTATCCCCAGGCGCAAAACACCTTGGAGATGTTACTGACCTACCCTGAGCGAGGTATTGTAGAGCCAGTTCGTGAGGCATTACAGCCCGATTTTGATCAACAAGTGGGTATGTTGTGGAGTCAGTTGGCATTCATATTGCCATGGCATATGTTGTCCAATCAAATTTTCCCTGCCGTTAAATATATTGATTGGGCGCTATGGTTGAAGGCGTTATCAACACAGGACATGCCAGAGGACACACCAGACCGTTTGACTCGTTTGTTGCATATTATGCCGATAGAGACGCAAGATCTCCTTGCCAATGAAATTTTTGGTGTGTTGGTCAATGCTGAGCAATATTCACGGGCAATCGAGTTGGCGGAACGGGTGTTTACTACGCGTCTAGATTCGGCATTATTGGATCGTTGGTTGAGTGTTTGTATTCAACATACCGTTGAATTAACTGCGGAGTCTGTTGATAATGTATTGGTTCAATTAGAGCAACGCTACCCAGCACAACCTGATGTGGTATTAGCGCGTGTACGTTGGGTGCGACATCTCTTTGCATCTGATCCTGAGCAGATCGATGCGGCATTACCTTTACTGAGTCCATATCATGATCATCTATTAATTCAGCATTTTATGTTAATCTGGCAGATCGAAAATCAGCCGAATATGGATGAGCATCTACGTACTGCATTATTGAATAAAATAAATATACAGGGTAAGCATCGTGCGGTTAGCGTGTAAGGCGATTTGTTCGAGTGTCTTTGCGCTGGTTTTCTTTGCTGATTACTTTTTTCGTTGGAAAAAAACACCATGAGTTCACTCAAAGAGTTTGCAGTTGTTTTTAGCCAGAACGTCGCTTGGGGCGATATGGATGCGGTCGGACACGTTAACAATGTGATGTATTATCGCTACATCGAGAGTGCGCGCGTTGAATATTTAACCAAAATTGGTGCGATTGGGCAAGGGTTATCCGCCGTGATTGCGTCGAGCAGTTGTCGTTTTTTGCGTCCAGTTTTTTTCCCAGATGTATTGGAAATCGGCGTACAAGTGATCGAAGTGCGTAACTCAGGTTTTCGAATGAACTATGTGCTGTTTAGTACTAAACAAAACCATATTGTCGCTACGGGCGATGCGATTGCCGTGATGGTGAACGCCTCAACTTTAGGCAAAGCTGCACTACCAGCTGAATTACGTCAGCGGATTTATGCACTCGAGCAGACTGTGGGTAATGATTTAATAGGTTCGGAAGCTGAAGAACGCATCGGTTTAACCATTGGCCTGACCAATGCCGCGCGTTCACTCCGAGATAATCTTCGTGATAATTTGCGCGAAAATATCAAAGAAGGACGTGAGACGTTAAAAGAAAATATCGAAAGTATTGTGCCGAGATTGGTCAAGCGGGATTAGTTCACCACTAGAGCATTCAGCTAGATCTGAACTATATTAGTGAGTACAAAAAACCGTAGCTCATTGAGCTTGTCGAAATGTGCGGCGAAAAATGCAATTGTTTGAAGTCGGCACTTCGACAAGATCAGTGAGCTACTACAGTTTATAACATCAAAAATTACAACCGCATCTCAATACCTAAATCTGCCATATAACGCTTCGCTTCTGGAATCGTATATTGACCAAAGTGGAAAATACTCGCGGCTAATACTGCATCCACGCCACCCAGTAAAACGCCATCAGCGAGATGTTGTAAATTCCCCACGCCGCCTGATGCAATCACAGGAATATTGACGCGTGACGTAATGTTT
>JACMMY010000213.1 GCA_014378805.1 Moraxellaceae bacterium | reverse complement strand
TGTTTCAAAGAGAAGTCAATTTGAGCCTCTTCTAATATCCACGCCTCTATTTTTATGTGACACATCCTAAAGTAAATCAATTGGGTGGTAACGATAATGTTTTCAGCTATGGCGCTTGCTTTGTGCCCCATGATTTGCGCGATGACTCCGACAGGTGTTTCCGTCCAATCTGCCAGCGAGCAAAAAGAACGACGCAAGCGATGCAGAGTTAGGTCTGGCAACCCAGCGGCTACTAATGCTTTTTTATGTGCGGGTGATGGTTCTACTAATTGGCCATTCTGCGCGGCTT
Source organism: Moraxellaceae bacterium (assembly GCA_014378805.1). Classification (GTDB taxonomy): domain Bacteria; phylum Pseudomonadota; class Gammaproteobacteria; order Pseudomonadales; family Moraxellaceae; genus Aquirhabdus. Next base: position 8,579 of record JACMMY010000213.1, on the reverse strand, counting down.
GCAAACTAAATACTTCGCGTAATAACCGTACATTAAAAGGGCTGTTTTCTCTAGGGTATCCGGTCAAGCCTTACGACAAGGACGAATAAGCGTGAATAGATTTGATGGCATGCTGAGGATGTCAACTTAACTTCTGATAATTGTTGAAATTAAGGTTTTGACGCAAAAGTTCCAGTAGTGGTCGAAAATTATGAGATGACGTGATCAGATTGGATCACTTCTGTCCAACCCACAAGCCTTCTGCGCATGATTTCGCGATAGTTCTTAGCCACTAGTTGATAGCGTCCTATCCTGACACAGTAGGCAATTGCCAATATATGGACAGCACTCAATGCACCAAGAATTTGATACCGAGGCAAAAAAAGATGTCGCCTTCATTTTCTGTTCATCAATAATCATTTTTTATTATGAAGAATAAACGTAGTTATTCTTCATTACTGAGATATGCTTAAATTCATTCAAATTCTTTAAATATATTTTTATGAGTGATTTAGAAAGCGTTATTAGTTCAGCGTCCAACTGGAGTCTGGCAACAAAATCCTCACTTTTTGTTCCGGCAATAATTGCTGCTACCGGCCCTGCTGGCACACATGCCTTTATTGAGTTCTTTGTGGCTACCTTGCGCAATTCACATACACGACTTGCATATGCGAAAGCAGTATCTCGATTTTCTGCCTGGCTTGAGACCGATCTGAAACTAACTAATTTGCGACAGCTTCAGGCATGGCATATCGCTACCTATATCGAACAAATGCTAAAAGATGGTCTGCGGCCGGCGACTGTGAAACAAAGTTTGTCGGCGATTCGGCAGCTCTGTGATTTTTTAGTGGTGCGACAGGTCTTGCCTGTGAACCCAGCGACTTCAGTGAAGGCACCCAAACAGGTAAATCGGCATGGATTGACGCCGGTCCTCTTACCGGAAGAGGCCAGGGCAATTCTTGATATGATCGATATCTCTACTATAAAAGGACTACGCGATCGGGCCTTGATTGCCACGATGGCTTATACCTTTGCACGTATCTCGGCGACACTGGCGTTAAAAGTGGGGGATTATCAAACGCGAGGACGTCGAGCCTGGTTGCGTTTCGTAGAGAAGGGTGGCCAGACAATTGATCTTCCGTGCCATCATTTATTGGAAACCTACCTCGATGAGTATCTTGCACAAGCCGATTTGATTCATAATAAAAAAGCCTTGTTGTTCTGTTCGATGAGTAGTCGCTCTGCTAAGGCTGGGTTATCAGATATCTCTTTACTTGAAAATAACGTCTGGACTATGGTAAATGCCCGCGCACGTGCTGCAGGAATTGATAGGCCGATTAATTGTCATACTTTCCGAGCGACAGGTATTACGGCGTATCTAAAAAATGGCGGACGGTTAGAAATCGCACAGCAGATGGCTGGACATGCATCCCCTACGACGACGCAACTGTATGACCGTCGAGATGATGATGTGGCGCTCGATGAAGTTGAGCGTATCTTGATTTAAATAAATCGGTGTAGCCTGAAAACATCGCCACACCGAACACTAAATATTGTTAATAAATTGATGCGAAGCTTGTTAAAAAATGCATCGCCGCGTGCTCGATTTGACGATTCATAGTCAGGCACGAAACACAGAAACTATTTACTAATCAAGTTGCGAACACCTGAAATAAAACTTTTTATAAATCTCCAAACCGCTTTTGCTGCCGTTAAATAAATTATCGCAATGATAGTAAGTCCAATGACCGATGCGAGAATATTTCCAACTGGCCCTAGTTCATTTAGTGCCCTTCGTATGGTGGAGAAGGTTAGTAGAAAGAGTAATACTAGAACAATTTTTCCTACAAAGTTTATTGATCCGCCGGTGGTATACATTTCCACCCCACAAAAGGGACATAAGTGCTGCGTTTTTAAGTATCGGAAGCGCCCTAAAATCGGAGAATAGTGCCAAAGTCGTGGAATGACTTGTCGATTGCAACTGCTGCATTGGATGTGATCCATTGTTTTTTTCATCCCAATAAATTCGAACTGATTTTTAACGTATAGAAGTCTAAATTTTTTTTAAGCGACTGACCAAGATTAACGAATTGAACACTGTCGAAGCTCCAAAATAGTGCCAATTGAATTGCGATGAAGAACACCCATCACTTTCACGGTTTGACCTTTCTTTAAGTTAGCCGCTTTGTCTATTTCTTCTGGCGATGTCAGGTTGCAAGCGACACGATGAAAAATCAAACTTCTCTTTTCTAAGGGGAGTGATTTTGGCGCGCCATCAATAGAAATTCTAGCTTGCTCGTTATCTCCACCAATGGACAGAACGGGACCTGTCACAAGGATGAGTTGACCTTCATTTTTCTTCCAAAACGACAAGGCGTTTTCTGAGAACTCAGCGACCATCGTTGTAGAAGAGATTGCTCTTGGTGCAGATGAACTTGTTGCTACTGATTTGGTGAGTTTTTCCAGAGCAGTCAAAGCGTTGTCAGCACTATGCATGCCGTATGACTGCGCAAATGACAGGTAGGTACGAACTCTGGTGGTTAAATTATTATCTCTCTGCGGTGGATTATTCATTAATCCTGCCATCAAACCAGCTCCGGTTAAAAAAGCCCATTTTGCTACTGGGGCATTTTGTTTTCCACGATGAACAAGCGCACAGCTAGCGGACTTGGTAGCGAGTAAGTTTCCTTGTGCCTCAGCCTCTGCGCCTTCACCAGACGAGAGTAGGCGGTTCATTTGTTCGTAATCATCTTTGAGAGTGCCATTCGTGTCGCATGGTGTGCCAAATGGCATATTGGAGGAAGGATTGAAGTTCTTCGCTCTCTCAATATATTTCGATGATGCGTCAATATTGAACTGGTCGCTCAATTCCTGTGCGTTGATGAGAGGAGAGAGAACGCTCAGAAAAATATAAATGCCATATTTAGAAAATAAATTCATAAGTAGTTCCTGAAAAGGGATGCGTGAGTACTAAGACATCAATGCTGGTGCAATTAACAAACCGTTTGCATGCTGCTAAATTTAGCTATCTAAACTGCGGTCACTCAACTTAAGACCATTAAATGAATGTAATTGAGTAAATTCCCAATATATGGGGAAGACATAATAATAACTGAAGCAGATCATTTCTCCCACTATATTGGGAGGAATATTTGGATCCAGCAATTGTTTTTGGTCAGGTGCTACGCGCCCTCAGAAAAGAGGCCGGGTTGACACAGGAACAGCTTGGATTTAATGCTCATGTTGAGCGGAAGTTCATTAGTTTGATTGAGCTTGGTCATAATCAACCTACTGTAAGAGTTATTTTTAAACTTGCAGAAGCACTCGGAACGACACCTTCCAATATTATGAATTTAGTTGAAAATTCACTCAATTCACAAAAAAAGTAAAAAGCCTTTTCTGAAAATTTTTTTAGCCGATATTTTTTGAGGTTTCAGCTTTCAATTTTTTATTTGGCGAACATTAAAACTAATTCAATTTAGCCAATTCATTTTTACTGCAAAATATGTTGTGGCTATTTTAAGAAAACGTTTTTCAAAGACGAAATATTTAGAGCATAAGTATCAGCTTAAATAAATGCCTCCTTAAATTTCCGCGATTGTCATTTGCTCTTAATACTGCATTAGGTTCAAAAAATAGCTCAATCGTTTCGGTTATGGATTGTGGCCACACAATGCGACATAGTCTATATTCACGTCATTTTCAAAAAAATGATTCATCTTTATTCAAAAAGATGTTGCGTAAAATTTTCACAAATATATTGCATATATCCTTGGATATGCGCGACCAGCTTGATTCTACTCACCCAAGGCTTACCCTGACACAGCGTTCTTTTTTTAAAAAAACAATATTTCGAAATGAGATTTACAAAGTATTTTTGAAATAAACAATCTAAAAATAAATATGAGACGAATCTCTTTCTTTTCGTATGTATTTGGAGATCAAGTAGCGCCGCAACCTACCAACTAAGCGACACAAAATACTGACAGGATTGCGTGACTGAAGTCGCCTTAGCGATTCAGTTCTTTCTCCTCTCGCGAAATCGGTCTCTAATAAGTTTTGATTCGTAAGCATCGATTTTTTCATGGCACCAGTTCTTTTTAAAATGATTAGCATTAAAAATGGAGACGCTAATTTTTCCTTTCTCAACTTTACTGAGGATTAGCAGAGTTCAGTAATTAATCCTATCAACAAATTTTTTTTCTGCAAGACGCTATTTTTCAAATTTTCATTAAATAAATGATTTTTTTGATGCTTTAAATTCGTCTTAAAAATGAACTCAAGTTGATTCCGTTAGGAATTCTTGAGGTGATTGAGGTCATTGCACGAAGTGTTCAAATGTTGAGAAATTCAACTGAATAGTTTTAGTGCTTCAAAAAACGCAGGGAGAAAATGGATTGCCTATCAATTTAAGCAATTATCAAACGATAGATTCAACAAGTTTCAATGAAACAAAATTCTTCTTGGTATTTTGAAAAAAATTACTAAAGAACCGATATTGTGGTTGTCACAATTTTTTGCACAATTACCTCCTTGTCAAACGCACTTCGTAAAGTAGATTGATTCTCGCCAGCCGTTTTTCAAATTTTTTCAATTGAAAATGAATAGTTATGCTGATGTTTCTCAATCCTCGTTTTTAACGAAAGTGTCTTATGATAAAAATCGATAAGGAAAAAATCATTCCTCTTCTGGGACTGTATGTCAGCTCCATCCTCAACGCCATACTTATTCATTTCTGGCTGGCAGATCTTGCTGTGACTGCCCTCGACATATCGCGCCGCGCAGCTTATGGCGCTCTGATCAGTCTGGTGTTGCTGATGACAGTATTCAGAACATTCATGATTTTCAAAAACAGGGACGCAGTAACTCAATGGATCGACGCACACATTTACCGTAAAGACGAAAAGCAAGACAAGTAAATCAAATATTGAACGGCGCTGTGTTTCATAAAATAGTCGACATTGATGTACTTAATGGATCTGAGGGTGCAATGTCGCTTTCTTCATCCATGTACATGCCTGAAAGGCGTGATACAAATTACTAAAACCAAGAGGGCTTGACTTAAAAAATAGACGTGTATGGTGAATGGATCACTTTTTGGACTTTGACCATGACTCACTCACAACCACCAAACACCGACTATAAAAGCAAGGGTTTCCGCATTCTTTATGTGTTGATGCTTTTGCTGTATGCCTTCTCGGTAACTCAATTTTTAATCCTAACTTGGCGTTTCGCCCGTACAGAGTCCATCTTTGTTCATTACACCGGTCTCCTCATCGCCAGCGCCTTGGCAATAGTCCACCTTATTTTTCTCTTTAACATCCTCAAAGTCCGGAACCATCTTTATTTGTTTGGTGCGTGCTGTTTATCAATAGCGCAAGGTCTTGTTTTAAGTACCGGTATTTCCATTGATTTTAGTGAGCGGGAGTATTTCAGTAATTTTGTCTGGCTGTGCTTGTTAGTTACTGTCGGTTGGAAATGGCTATGTCACGATGCCAATCTATTTGATACTGGACCCAGTCAATCAAGAGAAATGGTTGCAACAAAACATTCCGGGCAGAGTGAACCTGAGTATGTTCCCCTGCGATTTATTGCAGAAATGCCGAAAGTACGTTTCTCAGACATACATGGCATGGTAGAGCTCAAAGCGCGTCTTCAAAAGGCGATAACAGGAATTCTGACATCAAATGGCGATTCAGATCACTACTCCAGCAATATTTTCGCGCGAAATGGTATTTTGCTGTTCGGCGAGCCGGGAAATGGTAAGACCTACTTTGTTCAAGCCCTCGCAGGAGAAATGGGGCTTCCTCTCATTTCTATCACTTACGGCGATGTCGCCAGTAAATGGGTCAACGATACGACACAATCTGTGATGAAGGTATTTCAAGACGCCAGAGCACAAGCGCCTTGCGTCCTGTTTTTCGATGAAATTGATAGCTTTATTTCTAAAAGAGATAATTCGATGGGTACGGTCGACGAAACCAACAAAACTACCAATACCATCCTCACTGAAATCGTCAATTTACGTAATGAGGGAATTGTGTTCGTTGGCGCCACCAATTTTCTAGACCGGCTCGATCAAGCGGCGATTCGCGAAGGACGCTTTGATTTTAAGATTGAGGTATCACCGCCGGACGAAGCTGCGCGATGTCAGATATTGATCGACTCTTTCCGCCAACGTATGGATCAATGCTGCTATTTACCTCGTGATGTGCAAAACATCGCACAACGTTGGGAGGGATATTCCGTCAAGCGTATCCAAGCTGTTGGGGAAGAAATTGCCGCTATGGATCAGGAAGAACAAATAGTAGCCATCACTAGTCGCCATCTGATGGCAGCCATGCGCAAGGTACAAGGCAGAAAAGGCAAACTGCCTGAAGCAACCAAAAGCCTTGATCAATTGATCTTGCCAGACAAGCTACGTCAGCAGCTCAATACAATCGCTACAAGAATGGAAGACTTTGCCAGGGTAGAGGCGCTGGGCGGTACGGTGCCAGCAGGGCTATTATTCTTTGGCGGACCAGGAACAGGAAAAACCGAAACCGCCAGATCATTGGCCAAAGCATCAGCGTATGCATTTATTAGTACCACCGGCAATGACCTGATCAACGATTCCAGAGAAATTGATCGTATTCTGGCTGAAGCAAAAGATATTCGTCCTTGTATTATCTTTATAGACGAAGCAGACGATATTCTCGCCAACAGAAAAAATTCCAACGTCACCTCTGTAACGAATAAGTTGCTCACCGCAATGGATGGTGCTAACGGCAAAGTTAAAGATATCGTCTACATCGCGGCGACCAATCACCCAGATCATATTGATCCAGCCGCATTGCGGGGAGGGCGCTTCACAGAAAAAATCTTCTTTCCACTGCCAGATGAAGCTGGACGTACAGAATTCATCAAGCAATGGATGGCTCAATCAAAAGCGCAATTTGATCCAGTCCTTACACCAGAACTCATCGCAACGATTATTGGGGATGATATTTCCATTTCGAATTTATCTGCCATCTTGCAGGAAGCGGTCAACCATATGATAGGCAGGAATAGCCAAGATGGAATGTCTATAGTTATATCGATGGATGTGGAAGAGGCAAAGCACACCATTTTTGGATAGCGCTATTTGCAAATTATATTGATGAACTCAAGGAAAACTAAACGATGATGACACCGGCTACCACTGGGCCTGTCGTGAGCTTGTATGTTTATGAAGGATCGTATCGCAAGTTAATGGCGGTGACGGCGGAGCAGTATGGTGTTTGGCTGATCTTGCTGTCAAAGCAGCTATTCAATTATCCGTTGGGAAGTTAATTAAAGAACCTTTTGTTCATTGAATATTTTGTCGTGATGCCTTGGAATATGCATTGTATTTCAAACACATTCTCTTTTGATTCCACTCCGATTCTATCTTCGTCATTAAAATGGCATATTCGCCGTTTATCAGCTCCAGATTGAGGATATGGAATATGGATTCATCGCTAAACAGGTATTTTTCGCCTATTTTAAAATCCATCTTCAAATTTTAAATAAAGTGGCAACTAGTTGCCACTATTGCGAAATGAAGAATTTTTTATATCAAAAAATGGCAACTGGTTGCCATAAATGGTTAGATTTGGAGTGATTATGTTCAAGAAAATGGCAACTAGTTGCCATTTTCTTGTTTGGAAGAGGTGACATAAAAATATAATTGGCAACTAGTTGCCAGTTCGTTCGACATTTTCTGATGCTGCTTGAGTAAAAACTGAACCTGCGAAACTTATTTCTTAATTAATCCAAGAGAAATGAAGTAGCTCGCGACTTAACATCATAAGTTTCTGAAAATTCAATTTTTTAAGACGGTTCTCACGAACCAACCGAGCGGCTGGGAAACCTAGCATTTTCTTCATAAAATACATGCATAAATGCCTGATAATAAAAATTCAAACCATCATTAAAAAGGCACGTCGCCTTTTATTAAAAACTTGAGTTTAGAATTCCATTGGAACTTGAGTGTGTTGCAAACGTCGATCCCATGCGGGCTACAAGCCCGTTTTGGCATTTGATTGACGCTTGAGGCAAAATTCCAAAGAGCATATAAGATATTTAAACCGACGTATTTGCTCATCAAAAATTTGTGTAAATGGTCTTTTGGCGTAGGGAACACCTTTTCGGAAATTCCACGATTGGTTCAAATGGGGCGCGTCACTCGACCGGTAGCCAATTAACGCTATTTGCAGTACGACACGCCAACTATCCAGCATACAAGGTCAAACGTTATGTCAGAATTCAAAATATTCAATCAATGCGCAACACAATAACGTGGGTAGTTTTCTGAATTGCTGACTGTCAGTTATTTAAACATATGTTTTTATCAGCGCAACCCAGTAATAAAATCAATCCCAGTACGTTCCACCAGCTCAGCATAACTAATCGGCTTGCCTGGCCTCGCGTCATCCGTATTCTCAAGCCAATGCGCCCATGCCCGTCCAGTTGCAGGGTCATAGACTAGCTTAAAAAGATAATTCGGAATCCACACCTTATTTGCGCCAATGGTGTCAGGCCGTGCGTTAAAGATAGGACCAGTCACAACGAATACATCACCGCTGGCGCGCATCACATAT
>JACMMY010000212.1 GCA_014378805.1 Moraxellaceae bacterium | reverse complement strand
CACTCAAAGCCACGTCAATTGGACGATTTCTAAAACCGATATCGCGTTCCGCTTTGCTGTTATCCACGCGAAAGCCAATGGGTATTGGTGCCGCTAAGACTTTGGGGCCATAGCCTTTTGCTTTGACCAACGCTTTAACGAATGTTGAAAACTGATGACCTTCACCGCAGACATTATAAGACTGTCCGATACTCATATCGTTTAGGATTGCACCAACTGCCGCATCCGCAACATCACCTGCGTAAACAAAAGGCATGGAGATACTGGGTAAAGGCAAAAATGGTAATTTCAGCAGGCGATACATCGGTTTTAATGTGTTGTAATCGCGCGCACCATAAACCAAACTTGGACGTAATGCAGTCATATCGAGTTTCAAGCTGTTTGCCATTTCCCAGCCTAACACTTCACTGATCTGTTTGGTTGCACGATATGGACCGCCCTGTCGTTTAGCGCCATTCAATTGTTTTTGTTGTTCATTCATTGGATGAAGAATCGACCAGCGATAAATCCCAAAGGTACTAATTTGGACAATACGCTTTACACCAGCATCATGTGCAGCCTGATACACATTACGCGTACCATCTAAATTGGCCTTTTCATGATCTTCCCATGCTGAATAACTTTTGGTTGCGATGTACATGGCGGCATTGGCGATCACAGCATCACAACCTTGAAAAGCAGCGGTCAGTGCTGCAGTATCCGCAAGATCGGCTTTACGAAATTCAACGCCTTCATCGGCGAGGAACGCTGCTTTTGCAGGATTACGCACCACACCGATGACATGTGCGCCTGCGCGTAACAAACTGCGACACAAATATACACCGATCATACCGCTTGCGCCTGTGACGGCAACGGTTTTACCTTTTAAGTCATTCATCTTGTTTTCCTTGAACTCTTTAAAACTTAAATAATCATTTAGATTAAAGTCTTGATTGCTAATGCATGGCTTTAGCTTTGACGGTCAATCTTACTCATTTTTGATTGACTTCGCTTCACAAAATCGATTGGTATTTTCAATGTAAAGCTATTTTTATACGAGTAAATTTACATTTTCTCAAAGCACTTTTAGATCGATATGACTACTGATTTGATCGGTTTGAAAATCTCATCATTCAGCCAATCGGTTAAGAGATAACTCATGTACGGTCTTTAAATATTGTCCGATCAGTCTCGCTGCCCAAGATTTTGCGCGCCACCCTTCGTAATGCGCACAATGACTGCCGTGAGCAGTCGTCACGAGAATCAAATTAGGCATTGATCGCATAGTGTCTAAGTACGGCTTTACATTCTGAATATTGCAGACGGGATCATCTTCAGCATTAAGAACCATCATCGGAACGCTGATATGAGTAAAGACATTCATGGGGTTAATATCATTAGCATATTTTTCATAGCTGCTATAACCCGCAAACTCAAATGCGTGGTGATTAAATTCGCTTAAGTTTCGTACACTGCGTAAACGTGCGGCAGTCGGTAAATGAGAAATAGTTCCTATATTGGGTTCAACGAATTTCCGCAGTAGTTTTTTGGCCATATAGCGGCTATAGAATGGATGAACGTGGTCAAAACCTGTATCCGTGTTGTAGCCGGGACTGTACGCAAATGCCGCATGGAATCGTGATTCCTGACCCATAACGCCTAAATAGCGAACGAGTAATCCAGAGCCCGCGGAAGAACCCACGCCATATAACGTTGATTCTGGCAGGCGAGCCTGAATGACGCTGAGCTGTTCATGAAGATCATGCACAGAACCAAAAATATTGAATTGTGGCTGTGTCAGAGGCATTTCTGCATGGCCGCGTCGTACACAAAGAACGATACGCCATCCTGTCGTTTGATGAAGGTCGACGACAAGTTCCTGCATACTCTGCGGACTACCCGTCAGTGTATGTAAAACGACGATCGTTGGTGTTGTTACGGGAAGGTCATAACCCATCCATGCAAGTGCGGTCTGACCGCCGTCACTCATCGTGAGTAGTTCAGTGTGATCGTAGGCTTGGGCTTTATTATTCTTACGGGCACTCAAAAACATCAATTGCATATGACTATTAAAAAGCCACGGGGTTGGACGGAAGACTTGGTTAAGTTGATGAAGGTTAGAAATAATTTTTCGGTTGTGTCCATTCTCTTGACAATAAACCCGTGGTTTCTCTGGCTGTTTACGTTGTGTATGTGTTGAGTCAGGGAGCGTTGTTTGCAGTTCAACCATAGTATATTGCTCTGAGTGATTTATCCGCTGTAGACCGTTTAATCGAACGCAGATGTATAGGCCTTTTTCGGTATATTTAGATTGCAGTTTGGGTTTAGATTTTAGACAAAGCAACTATAGTATGCAACTGATTGCATATTTTAATTGTAGCTATGATGACGTTCTGGATACATTGTCAGATCTCATGGAAACGATGAGGTTGATATTTTTAATCCATTAAGGTGAGTGCCAAATGAAAATCACGTTAGCTAAAGTAGTGATCGCAAGTGGTTTGCTAATCTCTGTAGGTGCGATTCAATCGGTATATGCCGAAAGCACCCGTTCAGCAAAAGTCATTAAACCTGTTACGAGTGTTAAAACCATCGATTTGCCTAAATATCTCGGTCGCTGGTATGAGATTGCCCGTTTACCGATGTTCTTTGAGCGTCATTGCGCTGCTCATGTCACTGCAACGTATAGCTTGAATCCTGATTCAACGATTAAAGTCGATAATCAATGTCAAAAGAAAAATGGCGATCCGATGCAATCCATCGGTCAAGCAGCCGCTGTTGATGAGAGTCATGCAAAACTGTCAGTGACCTTTTTGCCATCATGGTTACGCTGGACGGGTTTAGCAAAAGCACCTTATTGGGTATTAAAAATTGACGATAATTATACGACGGCATTGGTTGGCGAACCGAGTCGGAAGTATCTTTGGATTTTGTCGCGTACGCCGCAGATTTCGCCGGCAATCTATCAAGAATACGTCGCTGAGGCTCAACGTCAGGGTTTTGATACGAGCCAGTTGATTGTGACTAAACAGGATTAAGCGAAATTGAGGTTACGAGAGTTTTTGAGGAAAGGATGCAAGGTTAATTCTTCCCTTAAATAAGTTAACAATCCTCAAGTAGGAGTCGTACCCTCAGTGGGTTTGAAGTATACGTTACTGTTACCTGGACGTTTCAACGAACTCGCATGATGTTTTAATTTTTGAGAATGGTAATGCCGGTTTTTTCTATTGTTGGTATCTCATTTATGCGTACGACATATACCAACAGATGTACCCATAAGTAGATCAGGTTTAAGCGGTATTTTCTATCATTTTTAAAACAACAAAAAACCCCTAAAGCTTTAAGCTAAAGGGGTTTGAAGTCTACCATGGAAGGTAGTGGAACCAAATATGGCTCCCTGACCTGGGCTCGAACCAGGGACACAAGGATTAACAGTCCTTTGCTCTACCAACTGAGCTATCAGGGAATGAATCGTTTCGATAGGCGGCATTCTATGGATCTTGCCTGATTCGGTCAAGCAGTTTTTTTAATTTAACTGCTTGACCGTTCAAATAGTCATCAAAAGATGAGTAAATGATGTTTTTTATCAAAAAATTTCTACTTATTTAACCTTCTGCTTGTATGGAAGCAATCGCAGCATCCACACCTTCGATGCTATCAGCAGCTTCTTTGATGCGACGGAGTGCTTCAACTAAGGTTTCATCCGCAGTTGCGTAAGAAATGCGCATGTAGCCGCCTAAACCGAATGCATCACCTGGTACAACTGCAACGCCAGTTTTCTCAAGTAACCATTCTGAGAATTCTGTGCATGATTTTAAACCCAAAGCACGGATCAATGGGCGTACGCTTGCGTAGGCATAGAACGCGCCATCCGCAGGCAGGCAAGTGATGCCTTTGATTTCATTCAAGCCTTTCACAACGAGGTCGTGACGGCGTTTAAATGCTTCAACCATTGGCTTCAACACGTCTTGTGGACCGTTTAGCGCAGCTTCAGCAGCCACTTGGCTGATTGATGCTGGGTTACTGGTTGATTGTGATTGAACGTTTTTCATCGCGTTGATGATTTTTGCAGGACCTGCTGCGTAACCGATGCGCCAGCCAGTCATTGCATACGCTTTAGACACGCCATTCAACACGAATGTGCGGTCGTACAGATCAGGCGCAACATTGAGGATGTTATGGAATGGCTCGTCTGTCCAGATGATCGGTTCGTACATGTCGTCCGATGCAATATAGACGTGCGGATGACGGCGCAACACTTCTGCGAGTTCGGTCAATTCTTGTTTGGTATAAACCATGCCAGTCGGGTTCGATGGGCTGTTGATGACCAAGAGGCGAGTTTTTGGCGTGATCGCTGCTTCAAGTTGAGCGGCAGTGATTTTGAAGCGTTGTTCTTCGCCACATTTGACGATGACAGGCACTCCTTCTGCGATGATGGTCATGTCTGGATAAGACACCCAAAATGGCGCAGGAATAATGACTTCGTCGCCTGCATTCAAGAACGCGAGTGCAAGGTTGAAGAAACTTTGTTTGCCACCTGATGACACCAAAATTTGGTTGGGTGCATAGTCGAGGTTATTGTCACGTTTGAATTTGGCAATAATAGCTTTTTTCAAACTTGGTGTACCGTCAACGGCGGTGTATTTGGTGAAGCCGTTGTTAATCGCTTGGATTGCCGCGTCTTTAATATGTTGAGGCGTGTCAAAATCTGGCTCACCTGCACCAAGACCAATAATATCGCGACCAGCCGCTTTTAATTCAGCTGCTTTATTGGTCACAGCGAGCGTTGGTGAGGGTTTGATGGCGTTGACACGGTCAGATAGACGGATTTCCACGGCTAGGTTTCCTTATTCGGACGGAGGTAAAAACGGATGGTGACACGGATATTCAAAAAGGGTGTTCGCAAAACTTTACAATTTTAGCTGATTTTTGCGCCAGTGTCGGTATTTTGGTGACAGATTGATGAATGTTTTTTCGATTTTGTTTAGAGCAACGTTGTGATGTTCGTGAAATAGATTTTGTAGGGGCGACCCTTGTGTTCTCCCTAAGAAATAGCCAAAGCGCGCGGCCACAAGGGTAGCCCCTACATGTCTATTTTTAGGGTGAGTAGTTAGAGAGTTTGTTATACGTGTTAAACTCATTAGTAGCCCCTATTAATGATTCATTGATTTTTAAAAGACTTTGGTTCTTCTACAGGAATATCTCATGCGTGAACCGACCAAGACCCGTTCTGCCGATGATTTGAAAAACATTGCCACGCAAATTCAAGCGGATGCGCAAAAGACAGGGACGAATCTGTCTGGTACGCAGGCGAGTGGACAGGCATTTGAACTGGTTTCGGATTTCACGCCAGCTGGCGATCAGCCTCAGGCGATTGAAAAGCTGGTGCGCGGTGTCAATCAAGGCATGAAGAAGCAATTACTACTCGGTGTG
>JACMMY010000211.1 GCA_014378805.1 Moraxellaceae bacterium | reverse complement strand
CGTTGTCCCAACAGGCGATCTCGGTAAATGGTCATCTGCACCCTTTGCACCTGAAATTCGTGATGGACAGCTCTATGGACGCGGCACTGCGGATATGAAAAGCGCACTCGCCGCAATGGTCGTCGCCTGTGAACGTTTCGTTGCAGAACATCCAAATCATCAAGGTTCCGTTGCCTTCTTGATTACCAGCGACGAAGAGGGTCCTTCGATTAACGGAACTGTGAAAGTCATCGAAGCCTTAGAAGCACGTAATGAAAAAATTAAATGGTGTTTAGTCGGCGAACCATCCAGCACCAACACACTCGGTGACGTCATTAAAAATGGTCGTCGTGGCTCACTAAACGGCATCCTGACCGTGCATGGCAAACAAGGTCACGTGGCCTACCCACATCTCGCTGATAATCCTATTCATCGTGCCGCACCCGCAATCACCGAACTGAGCAATGAAGTCTGGGATCATGGTAATCAGTTTTTCCCTGCGACCAGTTTTCAGATTTCTAATCTCAGTTCAGGTACTGGCGCGAATAATGTCATTCCGGCGGATATTAATATTGTCTTTAACTTTCGTTTCTCAACTGAGCTGACAGCAGATCAACTCAAAGCACGAACTCATGCAATACTCGATAAACACAATCTGAAATACACACTGGATTGGTCATTATCAGGACAACCCTTCCTCACCGCTGAAGGTGAGTTAGTTGCTGCTGCACAAGAAGCAATTCGTGAAATCGTTAGTGTGGAAACTGAGCTTTCAACCAGTGGCGGTACCAGCGATGGTCGTTTTATTGCCCCAACTGGCGCACAAGTGCTGGAACTTGGTGTTTTGAACGCGACTATTCATCAGATTAATGAGCATGTCGATGTTGCCTCACTTGAACCATTAACTGATATTTATCAGAGCATTTTGACCAAGCTTCTGACTTAATTCACGCCATAAAAAAGCCGACACGATTGTCGGCTTTTTTATGGCGTATGATCCGCGCAAAATGCGCATTAAACCAATATTACGTGGATCTCACACTATTTAAATGAACGCTCAACTTCCTCTAAATCAGGAACAACCCACATTTGAGTATCATGTTGAATATGTTGATAGACAAACTGACTCGATTTACTCGTGCCTTTCGCATCTGGGAGAGAGTCGATATCCTTTAGAGCTGACATCTTTACCCTCGTCAAGATTGGCTCACTGGTTGTTGCAATCGCATAATTAAGCTGATCTTGTACACCTTCGATGATAAGTGCATGAGTGACATTTTTTTTGTCTGCGAGCATGACTAATGGAATTTTTTTGCCTTGCCAGACGATTTCTTTGTCTGATGTCGGCTTAAGAGCGACTGCTTCCACCCCTAATGTCTGCGGCAAAACCCAAGATACACCGTTACCAATAGATAAAACGTACAGCTCTAAGACGCCTGAGGTGGTCAGCAAGCTGATGTTCTGATTTGACAGTGAAGTTTGTGAGTCCTTCGCGAGATTAACATTACTCATCGTTGATTTCCTTATTTCTTAAATAATGATTAGCTCATGGAGATCGATTGTTCAGCAATAAACTGCTGTAAATGTTCGGCTAACATTTCTGGTGTCCCGTTAAAACTCACCTGACCCGATGCTCTTACATTATCAGGTTGACTAGAGCAAATACAACTTCCCGAAGTTTGCGCCCAGATAATTCCACGCGTTTCTTGAACTGTTGTGACAGCCGAACTACCGTCATCACCCATTCCACTGAAAACAATCGTAATTAACCGTGAACGAAATGCCTCAGCCGCACGGCGCATAACATCATTAATCGATGGCTGATATTGTCCTGGCCACGGCTTGTATTTCTGAGAGTTTTTTTTCAGTGGCGCGTGCGCAAATACCTCACCGCAATCACCAAAATCAAGCTGACGCACAGCAGGAACAATCAAAACTCGACCTTTCTCCAGTTGCAGGTTTGGAAGTATTCTAAGTTCTTCATTAGGTTGCTGACTACTAAAATTCTTTTCCGTGTCAAACTTCCACCCATTATGCCGTCCCAACACACGCGGCAAAACTGACTGCATGTTTGGATCAATGTGTTGCACAAGAACAAATGCGACAGGTAGCGTCACGGGGACATTATCTAAGAACCGTTTAACCGCTTCAGGTCCACCCATTGAAGCAGCCAAGACACAAACATATTGCCAATTCGGTGGGACAGTTCCTGTAATGTAGGATGGATTGGCGTTAGGCGGTATCTTTAATTCAGTATCGACCTGTTGATTTTCAGCTTCAACAGGCTCTTCTTCAAACACCAACAAAGGCGCGGCGTCACCAAGTACTTTATTGAGTTTGGCACTTAGTGATTTGACCCATTTTAGATAGGCAGCCTTGTTAATCGGTGGCGGTGCGGGTGTAATACCCACCATCAACGGTGCATCATCGCCCAACAAGTCTAATACTTTATCTTCATCTTCGACATCCAACAACCAGAGCGTGGGCGACAACGTACAATGCTCTGATTTAAGCCGATCAGAATGGATGTTATGCAGCACATCGAAACCACTACGCGATACTGCATCAGCAATCGCAATACGTTGCATAGGGCTGTCAGCAACAATCAACAGCCGAGGAGCAGCTGAATACGCCATGACGATTATGCCGTTGTCTTTTTACGGGCGAGTTCAGCTTTTGACTCCAGTAAAAGATCATTGATGTTTTCGAGCAAAATTTGCTCTTGAAATGGTTTGCCCATATAGCCGTTTACACCAACGCTATACGCACGCTCACGATGTTTTTCGCCAGTTCGTGAAGTAATCATAATGATCGGTAAGTACGACAATCTTGGGCTATGACGCACGAGCGTCGCAACTTCAAAGCCATCCATACGTGGCATTTCGATATCGAGCAACATAATGTCTGGATGCGCTTCCTCAAGTTTACTCATTGCATCAACACCGTCTTTCGCTTGAATGACCTGATAACCATGACGCTCAAGTAAACGAGTCGTCACTTTACGCACCGTCACAGAATCGTCAACCACCATAATCGTTTGTTTGTGCGCAATAACGACAGGAGTGACTTTCAGATCAGCTCGCGAGGTTGCTCTTAATCGAGCGATGCTGCCCGCAGAGCGTGCCAAAGCAACCAAATCTAAAATGATGACCACAGAACCATCACCGAGAATGGTCGCACCTGAGATACTGCCCACACTCACCAATTGCACGCCAACGGGTTTAATAACAATCTCTTCGCGTGATCCAATCAATTGGTCTACTTGCACGGCGAAACGCTGTCCTTCGTATTTAACCAACAGTAAGGGCGAAGGAATATTTTGCCCTTGGCCATATAAGGTTGGAGTATGTGAACCACCCACAAGTTCACCTAAATAACGTAAACGATATTGCTGCCCATCAATCTCATAAGTTTCTTTATTTGACTGATAAAAATTTTCAAGTTCAGAATTACCAATGCGAACAATACGCTCAATTTGGGACAATGAAACTGCAAAAATGCGATCGCCAACACGGACACGTAGTGCATCAGTTACCGCAACAGTGAGTGGTAAACGTAAGGTAAAACAAGTGCCTTGACCCGCTACAGAGCTCACAGAGACGACACCGCCTAATTGACGGATTTCACTTTGAACAACATCCATACCGACGCCGCGACCAGAAATCTGAGTCACTTGCGCAGCTGTCGACAAACCTGCATGGAAAATTAACTGCATGATTTCAGATTCAGTCTGCAAAGCAGACGCTTCGATAATGCCGCGCTCTATCGCCTTACTACGCACTGCATCAACATTAATTCCTCGTCCATCATCTTGCAGCGTGATAATGACTTCACTGCCTTCTCGTAATACTGAAAGCGTAATCGAACCTTTTTCTGGTTTATGTTGCAGTTTACGATCAACAACTGACTCCATACCATGGTCAACCGCGTTACGTAACATATGTTCAAGTGGTGCAATCATACGCTCTAAAACACTACGATCTAACTCGCCTTCCGCATTGAGGATATTCAGTTCGACAGGTTTGCCCAATTCAGTTGCAGTCTGACGAACCACACGCTGCAAGCGTGGAACCAAACGTGAGAATGGAACCAAACGAGAACTCATTAAGCCCTCATGCAACTCGGATTGAATCCTCGACTGTTGAAGCAATAGACTTTCTGAATCACGCGACTTTTCAATTAACGTATTTTTAAAATCTAGCAAGTCGGAAACAGACTCAGCTAAAGATTTTGACAATTGATTGATCGATGAATATTGATCCATCTCTAGCGGATCAAAATCTTGATATTGACCACTATCGTGTTGACTGACTTCATCGTGATGGCGTGCGATGATTTGCGATTCTAGCTCACCATCCATACGACGTAATTGTTCAGAAATTTTCTGAATCGCAGTACCCATTTCATCAACAGTCGCCGCAAAACCTGTCAACTCCATTTCAATTCGTGCACGGCTAATTGCATTTTCACCCGCAAGATTGATCATCTTTTCCATCATTGATGCTGAAACACGCACCATTTCGGAAGAGGAGACATCTAAGTCATTCGATTTAGGGAATGCGCCCGTCATTGGCGGTAAGCCAGATGGATCTATAATGGTTTCTTGCGTCGCCTTCGGTATCGGCAAGGATACTTTTGCAATTTCTTTAACAAATGTTGCTGGCGTTGAAACAGTCTCTGCCGCTCTTGCAATGCCACCATTATCGGCTATCGTTGCAATTGATGATGTGCCAGGCTTTGCTAGTGTAGCGGCTAACAATGCAGGATCCTTACGGAATAAGCGCAATGCATCAATTAACGGTTGCGGCATTTGCGGACGTTCACCACGATCAAGTACCGCGATTGAGTCGGCCAACCAATCATGACTTTGGTTAAGCAATACAGCAATTTCTGGAGTAACGGGGCGTTTAGCTAAAGCGAGATCTTCGTAAACAAACTCCATCTCATGCGATAAATCACCGAGTGAATTCACACCCGCCATGCGAGCACCGCCTTTGAAGGTGTGCAGATTACGCTGTAAATCTTGTAATAATTTTTTATTACTCGGATCATCAAATTGACTAGAATTATTCAACCATTTCGTAAGTTGAACACTCGTCAAATCAACAATTTCTCCCGCTTCATCTAAAAAGATTTCTAATACATCAGGATCAGGTGCACTACCCTCATCCCAAGCTTCAGCCAATACCTGCATTTGACCTAAAGTTGGAATATCATTGACTGTTTCTACTTTAGAAGCGATGACTGGTTTTTGGATTATAGGCTGAGGTACAGCAGGTGAAGCCACCAAAGGTTCAATTTTTGCTGTAACTTCTTCCGCGACTAGGCTAGGCGCGCTGATTCCAGTCCGATTAGAGTCAATCAGATCAAAGTAACCTTGAAGTACCTGAATATCACGTGACTTAATATATTGTTGCAACGTTGATGTTTCTGTCGGCGTAAAGAATGACTGTTGTGACTGTCCAAGTTGATCAACTTGCTGTGCAACTTGATCTTGGGCATGGCGCAAGAAACGGACAAGAACTTCTGGCGTATTTTTGCAATCACCAACCAATCGCTCATAAACCGTTTCAAGCTCATGAGTATAATCTCCCAAGCTCTCAACACGGGCCATACGAGCGCCACCTTTAAGCGTGTGCAAATGACGCTGTAATGCTTTAAGGGGTTCATTATTAGTCGTCTGAGCAGCCCAAGCACTAAAGCTTTGGTCAATCTCTTGTACCAACTCTTCCGCTTCTTCCATGAACACTTCGAGTAACTCAGCATCATTTTCACTATCGACCGGATAAATTAAACGAACTGCATCACTATGAATTGCTTGAACAGTAGACGTTTCAATCTCAGGAGTAGTTGCAAGGACAACTTTTTGCGTTGGAGCCTGATTATGCCAATGTTGTAAACGCTCAATCACCAACTGGACAGGCTGTACTTGTAAACTTGCGGCCAACTCGTCAAACATCCGAGTTAAGGCGCTATGCGCTTCCAACAAATCATCAGCCAATCCAACAAGTTCACTTTCAAGTAACGCTGGATGATTAATGATATGTTGGTAAGTCTGTTGAAGAAATGAAGCTAAATCAGCTAATGGCACGATTGGCAATGAAACTACAGCTTCAGAGAGCTTGATCATCTGAGCGTTTAATATTTCGACATGGGCAAGTGCATTTTTACTTGTAAGTTGCTCTTTCAATGTCCATTCAGCATCTAACACATCATCTATACCGATATCCATAAGCTCAGTAACAAGCCCAGTGAAGACGGGTTCTGCTGTTGTGTTCATACCATCAACATCTTTCTTCGGTGCTAATGCTTCAACGCGATCAATAAACGCATAGCATGCGGGATCTAAAGTAGGCATCTGACCCGACTTTAGCAAATTCACTTGCAGGGTTGCCAAGCGATCTAACTCAACCAAGGCATCTAAATGATCATCTTTCAAGGCTGCATGTTCACGCATCAAACGTTTGCACTCATGCTCCATGACGTGTGCAAGCTGGTATACAGACTCAATCCCTGTCATGCCAGCACTACCGCGTAAGGTATGAAGTGCGCGCAATAGAACATCACTCGTCATCACAGTATTGTTGGCAGCAGACAAGTTGCTATGAACAAAAGTACGAATATTTTCTAAATAGCCTTCAGCCTCACTCACAAAAATCTCAAGTAACTGAGGATCCAACTCATCAATCGACATTTCTAACTTAGTGGCGGCATGCTTAGCAACGATTTGAGATGACTGTTTTACTAAGACTTGTGGCTCACGATCAGTGTCATCATTATTAAATGCTTCTGTTAAGGCATCAAAGTCTTCAAGCAAAAATTGTTCATCATCCAAAACTGGAATATCAGCGTCGCCGCCCACGGCTTTTTGTATCACACTCTGAATTTGTGTCGCGCTAATATCATGTCCGCTGTGCAACAACCAAGCAGTATGTATGATCGGCAAAAGTTCAATTCTTGGAGCACGTTTTGCAGAAAAGTCTTGAATGAGACTTGGCAAAATCGAAATGACTTCACCTAGTAACTGGACAATACTTTGTGTTGGAACGACGGAGTTTTCAAGTACTCCATTTAATAAACGCTCATTCGACCATGCAAGCTCAGCAAATGCATGCGCTCCGATCATTCGACCAGAACCTTTTAAGGTATGAAAATTTCTGCGTATAACTTTAAGCGCAGCCGCGTTTTCAAAATTAACCGCCCATTGAGGAAATTGCTCGTTGAGTTCTTGTACCACCTCATTGACTTCTTCTAAGAAGATTTCAAGAATAGAATCGTCATCACCAAAATAACTAATGAAATCATCTGATGGCATAACTTTTGGAGCTTGATCACTGAGTAGATGGATTGGTAATGTTGGGTTCGCATCCACTGGTTGAGTGCTTTTTGGCACGTCTTGAGGAACCTGTATATCAACAACACTCTCAACTAAATCATCATCTTCATCGGTTAATGAAGAATCATTCTCCTTAACAATCGTGGCATACATCAGCGGATTGGCACTGGATATCCAAGTCGCGATTTGGTTGTTCTCTGCTGATGTACTTATTCGTTTATGCTTATAACTGTCAATTAAATTTGGAATACCCGCAAAAACTTCATCGATCAGTGCAATCATCGACTTGCTTGGTTGAACGCTGTGATCCAATACACGATTTAATAAATTTTCAATTGACCAAGAAAGCTCACCTACTGTGCGTGCACCGACCATCCGCCCTGAACCTTTGAGCGTATGAAACGCACGACGCATTTCCTTTAATGATGCTTCATCCGCAAAATTCGCTTTCCACTTTGGATAATAGGCTGCAATTGTTTCAAGAACTTCTTCAGCTTCTTCGATAAAGATTTCACGAATTTCATCATCTTGTTCGAAATCATCATTGTATGGATTATCAATTGTAACGGCCTGGAATCCAGTTGGATTTTCGACTTCAACGTCAAGATCCTGTGTTTTCAGGATTGCAACTGTTGCACTCTCATGTTGCGCATCAATATGATCAATGATGGTTGATGTTGTTTCATCATGGTATAGTTTTTCACCACCTGCTGGTACTGGTGCGGAGTCTTTAAGCGGTTGTTTGAACTCAACCAATGTCCGTTCCGCCAGCTCTAAAATTTTATCGTCCTGATACTGACCAGCCAATTGGTCAAGATAATATTCAATGGATGAAATTAACTGAGCTAACAAATCCGTTTGTTTCCAATGAGGGACATATTTTGCTTTCATTACTGTTGATTTCATTGCTGCCGTAGTATTCGACAGCAGCTTCGCGGCACGAGGCAAATCTAGCATCGTAAATGCACCGCTAACCATTTTCAGCAATTCAGGGACAACGGCCAACGCAACGACATCGCCACGACTTTGATGGTACTTTGCGAGTGATGTTTTAATTTTTTCAAGTGCTGTTCTAGATTCACGCACAGCAGCATGACGAGCATCTTGAATTAAATTACCATCCGTCACTTGATCAGATTTAGACGTTAATACAATGGTTTGCTTAACTTTTTCAGCAAATTGATTAAGATCCAAATTAAATTTATTAATGACATCAGAATCAACACGATAATTAGCAACTAAATCCTGAAGTCGAGTTTGACCTTCTTTCGCTAATAGCTGCCAACCTGATGCACTGAGTAAGCGAACTGCTTCACGTAAGGCGATCGCAGCGGTGTCACGACTTACAGTTAAACCATCGCGCGCAGCATTCACTTGCTGCATTGCAGAATCTAATAAACGACTCGAAATATTAGAACTTTCAGGCAAATCCATACCATAAAACTGTCGTACCTTTGACGCCTCAGGGTCTGCAACTACGTTAGGATCTAATACACTTAGCAAATCGCCAATAAGAAAATTATAACTATCGTCATTATTATTTTTTACAACAAGGGAACGCTCTAATCTTATTAGCAATGGACGTATCGTTTCGATGTCAGTGAACGATCCTTTAGCCACTTCACGTTGAAAAACGCTTCCAACTTGCCAAAGTGCATACTCTTGACGAGTTTGAGCATTCATAAGCAGAAAATCTGCCACACGAGACAAATCTAACAGGGTTTGCTGAGAAGAACTGTCTTTCAACCATTTTGTAAGTAGATATTGATATGCTTGTTTTAATTTATCTTGT
>JACMMY010000210.1 GCA_014378805.1 Moraxellaceae bacterium | reverse complement strand
TCGCCATCGGGAACATCCACAATGGAATCATCGCAGGAAAGTTAAATGGCGTAATCCCAGCACACACTCCTAATCCTTGCTGAATCGTATACGTGTCGACGCCGTTCGCAACGTTATTGGCCAACTCACCCATTTGTAAATTGCCAATATTCGCTGCGTGTTCAACCACTTCTAAACCACGGAATACATCGCCTTCCGCATCCGCCAAAGTCTTGCCTTGTTCAGCAGTCAGAATCGCCGCCAACTCCTTCATGTTTTCACGAATGAGTTGTTGGTATTTCAAGAAAATACGCGCACGGGTACCAATCGGTGTAAAACGCCACGTTTTAAATGCCTCTTTCGCGGAAGCGACGGCTGCATTGATTTCATCTTCAGTGGCAAACGGCACACGCGCTAAAATTTCTTGCGTTGCAGGATTGACAATATCACGCCATTCGTTCGTCTTCGACTCAATGAATTGACCATTAATCAGCAGTTTGACGGTTGGGATTGCAGCTGGAGTTGCGATAGTCATGCGGTAGATATCCTGTAATATTACGTGGCAATGGTGATCAGCACACATCCATTTTTTGATCATAAAACTGGATGTAAAAACATGAGCGCCCAATCAATCATGTAAATCAAATGATTCAAATCAAGAATGGATGAGAAAAAATAAATAAATTCTAGCGCCTAAGGTTATTCAAACCTGACCGACGCGCCTATGCTGGAAAAATTCATTTTAATTGAGTCTTTTTACCATATTAATCCATATTTGTGCGATGATATTCACAACATTTACAGCTTAATCGATGTGTTTTCGGGTATGGAAAAAAATAGTATTTCAATCCATTTTGTTCAATCCGCTCTGGATAGCGTCGAAGCACGCGGATATGAAATATCTGAGCTATTACGAGCGACCGATATCAATTCAGCGCTTTTAGACTTACCTGAATCCCGTGTAACTGCAGCCAATTTTAGTGCGCTGTGGCTCGCAGTTGCGCGCTGCTTAGATGATGAGTTTTTCGGTCAAGACTCTCATCGCATGAAAGTGGGCAGTTTTGCCATGTTGTGCCGAACATTGATCCATTATAAGACGTTAAAAAGCGCATTGGTCTGCATGATGCGCTTCTTTAATCTACTGCTCGATGATTATCATTGCAGTCTGGTCAGCGATGGACAATATAGTCAAATGGTGATTGAGGAACCTCGTAAAGATCGAAATCCAAGCATATTTGGTCATGAAACCTTACTGATTATGCAACATGGTATTGCTTGCTGGCTTGTTGGCAGGCGCATCCCGATTCTGGCAGCGGGTTTTGCCTATCCTGAACCGTCTTATAGTGCAGAATATCTGCTGATGTATTCATCAGAACTTCACTTTGATGAGCCTGTGACTTCACTTACTTTTGATGCGCGATATCTGGATCTGCCACTCATTCAAAATGAACGCACAGTAAATGCATTTATTCGTGCAGCGCCTGCAAATATTGTTCTAAAGTATAAAAATAACTCCAGTTTCTCAGCGACAATTCGCAAAATTTTGCGTGCAATGCCCAGCGATACTTGGCCTGACTTTGATACATTTTCCGCAAACCTTAATATGACACGATCAACACTGAGGCGGCGACTGGATGAAGAGGGACAACCCTTCCAAGCCATCAAAGATCAATTGCGACGGGATATGGCTATTGAACATTTAAGTCATCATTCAAAAAGTGTTGTGGAAATTGCAACGGAACTCGGATTCGCAGAACCGAGCGCCTTTCACCGCGCCTTCAAAAAATGGACAGGCACAACGCCCGGCGAATATCGTCAAAAGTTGCAATTACAACGCTAAAACTCAAAGCTCAAACCTCAAACCCGCCTAAAAACATCAAACATAAAAAAAGCCAATATGCACATCAGCGAATATTGGCTTTTTTACACACTATGCGATATGAGCTTAGTTCATCATTGTAGGAGCAATCGTCGAGGTGACTCCACCTTTCAAGGTATCATCAGTAGAAGTAGGTACACCAAATGGACTACTTTGTGATTCTGCCGTCGGCTCAACATCATTAAAGATGATGCCATTTTTCAAAATGACTTTTTTCGCAGAATTTGCGTCCTCTTGCTTAACTTCCATTGTTTTTGTCATTTTTGAGTGATGATGTTGAGCTTGATGTTTAGCCATTCGATGAGTCGTTGTCGAGACCACTTTTGTGGTTTTTGAAACGATGTGGGCAGCAGGTTCGCCAGTTTCAACATCACCTGTCGCAGCATAAACAGGCAAACTTAATCCCATCACTAACGCAGCAGCTGTTATTGTGGGTAATGTCATATTTTTAGATAAACGCATGATTAAAATCCCTATAAAACGATTCGTTAAATTGAATATCCACGCCCTATCATACGATTAAAAAAATACAGCGCTTGATGCAACTTGTATATTTATACAGCATAAATGTTCAGAAGCTCGAATCTACACAGGCTCTATGTTGTTTACACATGCTTCGTGTAACTCAAATTCAATCAACATCTGCTTGTATTCAAGTGAATGCCTGCTCAAAAAACGAAACAAACACCTTATTTTCTAAAGTTTTTCGGCACATTTCCCGTCCAGCGTTTCACTGCACGCGTAAAAGCACTTTGTTCCGAATAACCCAAAAGCAAAGCGATATCAAATAACGTTAACGCTTCATTCTTGATATATACGTTAAATAAATCGAGTTTAACGCTTGCCAACAACTCCTGAAATTTAATTTCTTGATCATTCAATCGACGTTGTAGCGTTCGTGTAGAGGTATTCATATGTTTAGCAATGTTGTCTAAAGAAGGAACTTCCTGTTTCTTCAGCATATCAATCAATAACTGCTTAAGGCGGTCTGCAAATAAGTCTTTCGGCAAGGTGCTGAGCAACGTTTGCGCATGATCTTCTAATAAATCTAATAGTTTTGCGTCTTTATTTTGCAGCGTAATATTTAAGTATTCCGCAGGGAACTCAACGATCGTGCGTATTCCACCAAAACTCACAGGGCAATTAAAGAATTCCTCATAGGGCGCAACATCGACAGGCATTTGATTAATAAAATTAATCTTGGATGGATAAAGCGGTCGACCTGCAATGATTTGAACCATTGTAAAGAACACCGAGATTGCGGTTTCATCAGCGAGCTGCCCTGGCGTGACATGCTCACTCCCCCAACTTATAGTAACAGTCTCATTTGCCATCGTCATTGACAACGAATTCACATCATAAATGAGACGTGCGAAGCGCTCAAACAGCGCCAAAGCTTCACCAACACTGCCACAAGATGAGCTCAAATAGCCCACAATTCCAGTATGTGACGCATTGATATATTGGCCGATACGTAAGCCGACTACTGGGATTGGTGTGAGTTGCGCCACTTCATCCAACAAATTAATCCAAGTCTGGATTGCGATACGCTCTTGAGTTTGCAGCTCTATTAATTTTTTTTTAAAAGGAGGTACACTCACCTGCTTTGCATCTAAATAATCAATCAATATACCGACCAAAGCACCATTGACATACAGTGAAGCACTCATCCTTAACGCTCGACTTGAATTTTTCCATGTACACAGAATTATAGAGTGATTGGCGTGAAATATCAAAAATATGGCAAATTTGAGTAAAGTCTAACCGGTTTATTTCTGACAAGATATTTACATCAATAATCTAAACAAGGAAAGCAAACAATGTTAGGTATCCCAGTTGCCCTCTTTTTTGCCAACGGTGTTGAATGGTATATGCATAAGTATGCTTTACATGGCGTACAAAAACCGACTGGCGGGCGTATATCTTTTTATGACCTCGGCATGAAAAACCACTGGTCACATCATCGGCGCGTCCGTTTGACGCAATATCAAGATGATGATCTCTATCTACGTCCAATGGAAAATGACGCAGGGCGAGCAGAGATTAAAGGTGTTATTTTTCTGGCGGGATTAACAACATTGGTTTTTCCTGTTGCGCCATTTTTTACATTGACGTCATATTATTGCGGCTGGAATTACTACAACACACATCGTAAATCGCATCTCGATCCTGAGTGGGGTAAAAAAACCATTCCTTGGCACTACGACCACCACATGAATACCAACCAAGATGCCAATTGGTGCGTCACGAAGCCTTGGTTTGATTACATCATGGGAACACGTGTGATTTCATCTGCTGATTTACAAGAGTCAAATCCGCTGGGGATCAAACTGCCGACTTTTATTGAGAATAAATTGAATGTTTTAGCGCGTCGTTATGCACCGAATGCATTTGCAAAGCTCGATGCCAATATGCGTATCGAAGAATCTCGCCGACTTAAAGGTGTAGAAAAAGAAATGCCTGCTTAGAGCTTTAAAAAATAATTGCGGACAGTGATTAGAAACGTTTCAGCGACATGGGAATATCTAAGTGATATCCATGTCGGTTTTTTATAATGAATTTTAAATAAAATGGTGGGCTGTGTGGGGCTCGAACCTACGACCTACGGATTAAGAGTCCGCTGCTCTACCAACTGAGCTAACAACCCAAATTGTTCAATAATCTAATTATCGCATCGAAGAATTATAATCAATAAAATGCAAAAAATCCGCACAATGATGTTTTTTTTAATCCAACTAAAACCATAGCCTATAAGAGACGAGAATAGACGACGTATTGATCATCATTTTTGCAACAAGAAGCAATCTAAACCCATTAACTTTGATCTCCTAATATTATTAACAGAAAAACACATAGTGCGCTAGATCTTCACAAACTTCTAAATTTAAGTTGTTCGACTTATCCCATAAAAACGCTTATTACATTGAGTAATCAATAATAAAACAAAAATATGCCCCCGATAATAAGCCATCAATTCGTGCAAGATACATACATTAAAACTGCCTAAATTCACATCGAATCAGGTTAGAATTTTTGGTTGGAATTTCAGCATATTTCTAGTGATATTAATTTTTTTAAATACTTAAGAGTTTCTTCTCCATGCCGCCTCGTTCGCGCCGTAAGTTTGTTGTCATCCCACTTTTGATCATCAGTTTTATCGTATTGGGCTGGTATATTTTCAAACCCAAACCTGCAGCACCAGACTACCTGACAGCAACAGTCACACGTGGCGATATTGAAAATAGCGTACTCGCTTCTGGTTCGCTGCAAGCCTTCCGACA
Source organism: Moraxellaceae bacterium (assembly GCA_014378805.1). GTDB lineage: Bacteria > Pseudomonadota > Gammaproteobacteria > Pseudomonadales > Moraxellaceae > Aquirhabdus. Next base: position 660 of record JACMMY010000210.1, on the reverse strand, counting down.
AGTCAGTGTGGGCGCGCAAGTATCGGGGCAGGTGAAGACGCTTTACGTCAAACTTGGCGATCAAATCAAAAAAGGTCAACTGATCGCTCAGATTGATCCGATTACTCAGCAAATTACGCTGAAGAATAACCAAGCTGCGATTGCTAATCTGGAGGCGCAAAAACGGGTCAACCAAGCGAATCTGCAACTAGCACAAGCACAATCAGCACGTATGCAAGTCTTGCTCAAATCTCAGGCAGTGTCGAAAACCGATGCTGATACCGCGCAAGCGACGCTGAAAGTGTCTGAAGCCAACGTCGCAGCAAGCGATGCGCAAATTCAGCAAGCACAATTGCAAGTCAATAACGCACAAGAAGTCCTCGGCTATACGCGCATCACCGCGCCCATGGACGGCACTGTCGTAGCAATCGTTACCGAGCAAGGACAAACCGTAAATGCCAACCAAACTGCGCCAACGATTATCAAACTCGCTAAACTCGATACGCTCACGGTACGCGCACAGATTTCTGAAGCCGACGTGGTCAAGGTAAAACCTGGTCAAGTCGTGTATTTCACTATTCTTGGCAATCCCGACAAACGCTACTACGCCAAGTTGCGCAGTATTGAGCCTGCACCAGAATCCATCGCTAAGGACACCACCACAACGACAACGACCACCAC
>JACMMY010000209.1 GCA_014378805.1 Moraxellaceae bacterium | reverse complement strand
ATCACCGCTCCAGCATCTAAATCTTGCGTGACGAAATGAATCGAACAACCATGCATGCGATCACCCGTTTCGAGGACGCGTGCATGAGTATTTAAACCGCGATAAGTAGGAAGAAGAGAAGGATGTATGTTAATCATCTGACCGCTATAGCGATTCACAAATGCAGGTGTCAACACCCGCATAAAACCTGCTAACAGAATCAGTTCAGCTTTCCATTCTTGAATCACGCGTGTCACTTCGATTTCAAAGCTTGCACGATCAGCATATTCACGATGATTGACCACTTGCGTCGGAATATTGGCGAGCCGCGCTCGTTCGAGGGCATACGCATTTGGCTCATTGCTAATCACACCCACGATTTGCGGGCGGATGCGACCTGTGTGACAGGAATCAATCAATGCTTGCAGATTGCTTCCGTCACCTGAAACGAGGACAACGATTTTAATCAAATCAAGTTCACTCGTACTTGATCATCCGCATCGAGTGTTGCGGCTGCGTCAGCTTCAATCTGACCCATAATCCATGCGGTTTCGCCAACAGCCGTCAGTTGGGCAATTGCTGCATCTGCATCTACGGCAGCGACAACAACAACCATCCCCACGCCACAGTTAAAGGTGCGATACATTTCATAAGTATCAACATTACCTTTCTGTTGTAACCAGTTGAATAGTGCAGGCCATTGCCATGATTGGGTGTTGATCACTGCGCGTGTGCCATTTGGCAAAACGCGTGGCAAATTGCCCGGTAAGCCGCCACCAGTAATATGTGCCATCGCATGAATATCAATGGTTTTGCCAAGTTGCAGTAAGTTTTTGACATAAATACGCGTCGGTGTCATGACCACGTCAGCAAGTGGTTTGCCGTCGATCACTTCATCAAGTTTTGCGCCGCTGAAATCAATGATTTTACGAATCAGTGAGTAACCATTTGAGTGTGCGCCGCTTGAAGCTAAACCGATGAGTACATCACCAGCTTGAACTTTTTTGCCATCAATGATGTTGTCGTGTTCAACCACACCGACTGAGAAACCTGCGAGATCGTAATCTTCGCCTTCATACATGCCCGGCATTTCAGCAGTTTCACCACCGACCAATGCACAGCCTGCTTGAATACAACCTTCACCAATGCCCGTGACAACATTTGCCGCAACATCGACATTTAAATGTCCAGTTGCATAATAATCTAAGAAAAATAGGGGTTCTGCGCCGCAAACAATTAGGTCATTGACACACATCGCCACTAAGTCGATGCCAATCGTGTCGTGACGATTCAATTGCAAAGCAAGACGTAATTTCGTACCGACACCATCAGTGCCAGAAACCAAAACTGGCTCGTTGTAACCTTTTGGAATACGGCAAAGTGCGCCAAAACCACCTAAACCACCCATCACTTCTGGGCGCATCGTGCGTTTTGCAACGGATTTAATACGATCAACAAGATGATCGCCTGCTTCAATATCAACCCCTGCGTCTTTGTAACTCAATGAGGTTGAGCCATTCGTAGTATTGGCTTGAGGTAAAATAGGGGTTGGTGATGTCATAGCAAGCTCTCCGCGTAAGCGCGACAATTATACTGTGAATATGAGTTGAATTGCGCCGTTAAGTGGTATTTTTTGCATGTTAATTGACTGAGCAATGATCGAATTGTCAATTCGCTTTCAGATTTGCATATTGAGTAAATTCTTGGGACTTGCTTTGGGTTTCATTTTATTTCAAAAATTAATGAAAGATGTCGAATGGACAATGTTAAAGTTCCCTAGAATTTGTAAACTTTAGAACGTTGCATTCATTTCTCGATTAGAGAAGAGTGCTATTCTCGTAAAACGAAAGAAATACTTAAAAACCCTATTTATAAAAGTAGTTGGAGTATCGAAAGATGGATGTTTTTGTGCGTCGTGGCTTGTCGCTATTTTTTATCGCAGGGGCAATTTATGTCTCATTTTTGGTCTTAGGGCAATTGTTGCCGATATTGATGCCGTTTTTTGCAGCATTTATTGTGGCGTATTTATTTAATCCGCTGGTCGAATCCTTGACCAAGCGCGTGCATATCCCGCGCTGGGCTGCGATTGGGCTCGTTTTTTTGACAATTACTGGTACGCTCATCGTCACTTTATGGTTTTTAGTGCCTTTAGTTTGGGAGCAAATCCTATACGCACGTTCAAATATTCCAAACGCAATTCAATGGATTAATCAGACGCTACGTCCCTGGTTACATAAAAATTTAAATATCGAAACCAATCGCATTAATCTCAACGTCATGACCGACTGGTTGACGAGTTATTTGCAAGCCAATTACAGTTTGGATGGCACGCAGCAAATGATTACGCGTTTAGCGCAATCTGGGATGAACATCATTGGTGTTCTGAGTTTATTGGTTTTGGTACCTGTTGTTGCGTTTTATTTTTTATTGGATTGGCGTGAAATGTTGGCGCGCGTTCATCGTCTGATTCCAAGACGCGCAGAACCGAAAACCATGCAAATCTTACACGAATGCGATGCTGTACTCGGTGCTTTTGTCAAAGGTCAACTCTTGGTTATGGTGTTACTTGGCATTGTATATGCCGTAGGACTTCAATTGATTGGGATTTCTGTGGGTTTGATTATTGGGATTGTCGCTGGGTTTCTCAGCATTATTCCTTATATGGGATTTACGGTTGGACTCGTTTCGGCGCTGATTGCTTGTCTTTTTCAATATGGCTTTGCTTGGCAGAATCTTTCACTTGTCATGGTTGTATTTATGGTTGGTCAGGTAATTGAAGGGTATGTTTTGCAGCCGTTTTTATTGGGTGATCGTATAGGTTTGCCGCCAGTTGCAGTCATTTTTGCAGTGTTGGCTGGCGCACAGTTAGGTGGTGTAATTGGGATGTTACTGGCGTGGCCTGTTTCGGCGTTATTAGTCGTTTAACTGCGACATGTACATGAGTTTTATAAAAGCTCTAATTTTTATGCAAATACGAATACGTTTGCAGAAAGTCTTACGCAAGGCGTTGGGGTGAGGTATGATTTGCAACCTCAAAATGGAGAGTCCGGTGTTGAGTTGGAACTGACTCCACATTCTGCTGACTTGCTGCAAACCACGCAACAAGCCGTTCAACAAACAACGAGTGATGCAGTGCAAGATATGAAACAAAATAACGTAGTCGCTTCTCCGTCATCGCAGCGGAATGATTAAATGCGTCAAATGAATCTTGCAATAGATGTACGTTCGGACGCTCGGATTAGTGATTTTGCTGGGCCGGGTTGGGCTGGTGTAATTGATGCGATGCGCCAGTTGCATGCGGGTTTGTTGACGCGTTGTTTTATTCACGGAGTTGCCGATACAGGGAAAACACATCTGCTTTCGGCATTGTGTGAATCTTATTTGGATATGGGGCGCACTGCAATTCAAGTTTCATTTCTGGAGTTGCTTAATGCATCTACAGAAGTATTGCAGGCGTTAGAGTCTTTTGATTTGGTGGCGTTGGATGATTTAGACGTTATTATTGGTCAGCCGCATTGGGAAGAAGCGATTTATCATTTGATTAATCGGATTGATCAGGGGCAGTTGGTTTTTGTTGCGCGAAGCCCAGCAACACATTTGCCGATAGGGTTACCTGATTTACAGTCGAGATTAGCGCAAGCTGCAAGTTTTGGTTTACCGATTGGAGAAGATGTTGAGGATCGTCGAGCGCTGCTTGGTGCGGTACTTAAGCGGAACGGTTGGCATTTCGACCCAACAATTACAGAACATCTGATTGAGCATGGTTCACATCGTCCTGGCTTGATGTTAAAGACTCTAGCTCGATTTAAGCCACTATATGAAGCTCAGAAGCGCAAGCCTAGTTTAGCGTTGATTCGGCAAACACTTGCAATGATTGATCAAGATTTGATTGACCACGGTCTAGCCCAAAATAAATAAAATTCTGATTGGATTGTAATGTATCAAAAGTTTTACCGAAAAACACTTGTTTGACCCACCTGTCTATGTAGTAAGATGTTGTCAAATTCTGTTCAGGTTAGGTTTTGATCTTCCTTGTTTTTAGGAAATTTTACTCAAATCTAATTTGATTACACAAGAAGTGCGTTTTTGGGACGTGATAGAGTTTCTCTAAAAAGTATCAAAAAAATATCGTTATGGAAGCTGGAAAATACGCCAATCTGGAGTGCGCGTTTATGTTTAAGCGTTTGATGAGTTTAGGATTATTGTGCTTGGCTTTTGATGCCCATGCCACTGTTTATGTTACAACAACTGCTGATGAAAGTGGGACTAATCCTAGCGGATGTTCATTACGTGAAGCTGTTGCTATGATGAATAGTGGTGATGGCACTCAACCATTTGGCGGCTGTGTGAGTGCGGATGCATCCAAGGTCATTGTCTTAAAAGCCAATTCCATTTATCCAATCAATAGTCAACTCCAACTCAATAGTACTGTCACCATCCAAAGTTCAACCACAGGCGACTTTAATGTTACCGATGGTACCGAGAATCCAATCATTCAAGCGATTGGTAAACATCGTATTTTTAGTATTAATCCAAATGGTACGGCAAACAGTCCAATTCCAGTAGTCGCGATCACAAATGTTAATTTGAATGGTTGTGGCGGCTCTGTCGTTTGTGATACGAACGGAGGTGTTATTTTTAATAAAGGCTCACTAAGTCTAACGGCAGTCCGTGCTTATAACGGTATTGCTAAGTTGGGTGGTGCAATTTATAACGAAAATACTGGCAAGGTGGTAATCACTAACACCGAGTTGAAGGATAATACTGCTGAGCAGGGAGCCGCGCTCTATAGTATTCAGCCTGCATTTTCGGTGTCTAGGAGCTTAATCCGAAATAATAAAACTGAAAATTCTTCGGGTGTTGGTTTTGCGATTTACACGATGACCAGTGATGTCAATATTGGTAAGGTCGTTGCATCGATTTTAGGCTCCACGATCTACAATAACAAAGCGAGTGCGATTAATATTGTGCCTGGGGTTGGGGTAGGTAGCGTGACCATTGTTGGCAATCTAGGAGGGGTGACGCTCAATGCTCCACCAATGGTCGTCACTACGACACCCGCACCACCATCAACGACACCACCAAAAGTCGTAACGACCTTCACTTCTGCTTTTGCGAATTCGATTGTTGGCGACAATAATGGTGCCGACTGTACCTTTGTAACGGGTGATAAAACCCCTATGGAGCATATTGCTTACACCAATACTTGTAAGGATATGTCTGGTTTATACGGAACATTTACTGATGGTAAAGATCTATCAGGTAAAACACTGATTGCTGGTGACACGAGTGTGACTGATGGGAGTGCTGTATGTTCGTTACCTCCAGCTGCAGGCTTACTTTGCCCATTTCATAATTATGTCGGGCAGTTTACGGGCTACCTTTTACCGCGACTAATTCCAGCACCGAATGCTAGCTTGGCGAATGAGCTTATTGTGAACCAAGGTAATAATAGTACTACGGGGGTTGGGTGTACTGCTGATCAACGTGGTCTGAGTCGTGTTTTATGTGATATCGGTGCGATTGAATTGGTTATTCCTGCTGGAAATGCGAAGGATAACGGTCAAGATATTTTTTATGGTCAAACTGCGCAGATTGACTTAAGTCCCGTAGTTGGTGATGGTCAATTGATTCCAGCCGCCTATTGCGTTACTTTATATAACTCTTCTACGCCGCCACAAGGTGGCACTTGGTTAGATGGCTGTGTTCGCTATATTGTTTCACCCACTAAAGGGGTTGCGAGTTTTGATGCGGCTAAGAATTTACTCAGCTATAAACCAAGTAGTAATTTTCATGGGCTTGACGTGTTTACTTACACGATCACGACCTCTACAAGTTTCTTTTCCGAAGGTGAAAGCAACAAAACGATTGCAGTAACGACGCGTATTTACCAATCTCCGCCAACTGGAATTACAAGTAAAACAGTTGGCGCTGGTGGAATAGGTGTTTTTGCAGTGATTGCTTTGTTGGGGCTTGCCCTGCGTCGCCGCCTGACAGGAGGTCAGTCATGATTCGTCGTATATTATTGCTAAGTGGATCTATATCCTTTTCTGTTTTTAGTGCCGTTACCATGGCACACGCTTCAACAATTAATGTGACGACATTACAAGATGAGGATGGCGAAAATCTAAAAAGCTGCTCATTAAGAGAAGCCATTAAAGCAAGTGGTTCAAAAGCTGCGTATGGCGGCTGTATAGCTGGGCAGCGTGATTATACGGATACTATTCAGCTTACGACGGAAACTTATACGCTAACTAAGGGTGAGCTAGTTTTAAAAGGGGATATGGTGATTTTAGGTGGTACTGATGTTGATATATTTTCATTAGATCCTATTACAGGTACATCACCAAGACGCCCTGCTGTTGTTACCAAAATTGTTGCAGCGAGTGGTTCACGAATATTTAATTCAACCGCTTCAAATGACCAAATTAATTTATCAAATATGATTCTGAGTGGTGGTGTAGCCGCCGATTTCGGTGGATCGATTCGTGCGGGCGGGTTGGTAACGTTATACCGAGTTCAAATTAATGGTGCAACGGGGAATAAGCAAGGCGGTGCAATTTATCTCGAAGGT
>JACMMY010000208.1 GCA_014378805.1 Moraxellaceae bacterium | reverse complement strand
TGGATTGCACGTATCAACGCAGGTGCACGTTTGAATGGTCTGTCATACAGCCGTTTGATCAATGGCCTGAAAAAAGCAGAAGTGATCATCGACCGCCGCGTGTTGGCTGATATCGCGATGCATGATGCGATTGCATTTACCGCCATTGCTGAAAAAGCAAAAGGTGCGCTCACTGCTTAATTTGCTTTAAGCCGTGAAAAACAAGAAGCCACCTGAATAGGGTGGCTTTTTTTATTTTATCAATATATAAATTATTTACTTATGAATTGTTTGGTGGGGGGGCTTTGGGGAAATTATTTTATTAATTCACCTTTTCTTTCGCGAAATTAACTTGAATCGGCTTATGACCTTCTAGGTATCTCAAAGTAATCCCTTAAAAAGGAAAAAACATCCTACGATCAATAACATGACGGAAAAAATTTTTTTAAGTACGCTTGGTGATAATGCATGTGCTGTTTTTGCACCTAACTTTGCGGTAAAGAAACTCATGATGCTAATACCTAAGAAAGCATAAATATGCACATAGCCAATACTATTGGGAACATTGACTTGGTCGTGCATACCAAAAAGCATAAATCCTAAAGCACCGGCAATGGCGATAGGTAAACCACATGCGGCTGATGTTCCAACAGATTTTTGCATGACCACGCCATAATGATTGAGATAAGGTACAGTTAAGCTCCCTCCTCCAATCCCAAAAATTGCTGATGCAACGCCTATCCCAGTACCTGCGAATACTTGTTTAGTCGTTGATGGAAGTGCTTTATTCTGATCTGTGACTTTTTTTGCACCAGCAAGCATTTGATATGCAACCCAGATCACAAAAACACCAATAATCAATTGCAAATGTGCCCCTGAAAGCCATGCTGCAACACCTGCTCCTAAAAAAGAACCGATGACCAACCCAGGTGCTAGATTTTTGACTACAGACCAGATGACTGCACCATTTTTATTATGCGCCATTAAGGAACTAATAGAAGTCACAATGATTGTCGCTAACGACGTCCCTAAAGCCATATGCATCACAACTTCAGGGTCATAGCTCATTTGCATAAAGACCACATATAAAATGGGTACGATGATCGTTCCACCACCCACACCAAAGAGTCCAGCGGCAAATCCCGCTAATGCACCTATTGCTAAAAAAATGATTAATTCCACGATAATGATTACTTCCGAGATTGACTTGCCTAAGCGTGTTACGTTAAATAAAAGTGAGCTTAAGTGATTTCTGCCTGCTTAACTCGGTGTCCGACATGATGATAGCCACGATTAAAATAAACCAAACCTTGATCATGTTGACCGTGTTGAATCGCGACAATCCGACAAATAAAAATAGTGTGCGTCCCGACTTCTTGAATGTGCTCAATCTGACAATCAAAACTCACCAAAGCATCTTCTAAAACGGGTGCACCCGTTTTTAATTCAGTCCAATCGGCATATCTAAAGCGTTCCTCTGGGCTCATTTTGGACGAAAATGCTTGGGAAAGATGCTGCTGATGTGCGCCTAAAACATTCACGGTTAAAATTTTATTGTCTATAAAGTGTCCATGTGAGCTAGCCGCTTTATTCATACAGACCAATAAAGTCGCGGGTGTATCAGAGACACTGCATACGGACGATGCGGTGAACCCATAACGACCAGACACGCCTGCCGTAGTCACGACATTGACCGCGCCTGTTAGCAAAGACATTGCATTTCTAAAGTCTGTTGCTTCAATCATCACATTACTCCTAATGAAAGTTTTCCTGTTTAATCCGGAGCGCCAATCAAACGAGAAACACTTTGCACATCACTATATCGGTGACAACTTGCTCAACAGTTCTCTTCGCACGATTTCTGCGCCTGCACTTAAAGCATTGAGCTTGCCTCTTGCAACTTCACGGGGTAACGGCGCCATGCCGCAGTTGGTACAAGGATAGAGCTTGTCGGCATCGACAAACCGCAGTGCTTTTCGTAGGGTATTGGCAACTTCTTCAGGTGTTTCAATCGCATGGTTTGCCACATCAATAGCGCCGATCATCACTTTTTTTCCGCGAATGAGTTCAATCAAATCCATTGGGACATGAGAGTTGTGACATTCCAGTGAGATGATATCGATACTGGATTTTTGCAGTTTAGGGAAAGCTTCTTCATATTGTCGCCACTCTGACCCCAGCGTCTTTTTCCAATCTGTATTGGCTTTGATGCCGTATCCATAGCAAATATGAACAGCGGTTTCACACTTCAGACCTTCAATTGCACGCTCGAGGGTAGCAACGCCCCAATCATTCACCTCATCAAAGAAAACATTAAATGCAGGCTCATCAAACTGGATAATATCAACACCAGCAGCCTCTAATTCGAGGGCTTCTTGATTGAGGATTTTGGCGAATTCCCAGGCGAGTTTTTCACGACTTTTATAATGGTTATCATAAAGCGTATCGATCATCGTCATCGGGCCGGGTAGGGCCCATTTAATCGGCTGATTGGTTTGTTGGCGTAAAAACTTAGCATCTTCAACAAAAACAGGCTTTTGGCGAGACACAGCACCCACCACTGTCGGGACACTGGCATCATAGCGATCACGAATTCTAACCGTCTCACGCTTCTCAAAATCAACGCCGTTGAGATGCTCAATAAACGTCGTGACAAAATGTTGGCGCGTTTGCTCGCCATCACTGACAATATCAATGCCTGCTTGTTGTTGTTCTTGCAAGGACAAACGTAAAGCATCTTGTTTGCCTTCAATGAGTTGCTCGTCTTGTAATTTCCAAGGTGACCAAAGTGTCTCAGGCTCTGCAAGCCAAGACGGTTTGGGTAAACTGCCCGCAGTTGAAGTCGGTAATAATCTTTTCATAATCAATAATCTTGTCTATTTTGATGAAATAAAGAACGTCGCTCTTTAAACAGAGTAGCTCGCAGCCCATTGCTCAAGAATGTTTTGGTATGGCTTGATGAAGTGCTCTTCAGTAAATTTTCCTTGCGTCACCGCCAATTGACCACGTTCCTCTCGATCATAAACAATACGAGTGAGTGAATAATCTTGGTGTTTCAAACTGGGTTGATAATATTTGCCAGCTGCTGAATTCGCATTGTAAATCTCAGGGCGATAAATCTTTTGAAAGGTTTCCATGGTGCTGATGGTACCGATTAGCTCAAGATCCGTGTAATCATTCAGCAAATGACCACGGAAATAAAATGCCAAAGGTGCAACACTATTTGGCGGCATAAAATAGCGAACCTGTAAGCCCATTTTTTCGAAATATTCATCGGTTAAAGAATATTCATCTTGCAGATATTCAACGCCGAGTACAGGATGCTGATTTGCAGTCCGACGATAAATCTTGCTACTTGAGACACTCAGACAAATAACAGGTGGTTTATTGAAATTATCTTTAAATGCATGTGAATTTACAAAAGATTTAAAAATTTTTCCATGAAGCTCGCCATAGTTTTCTGGAAGGCTAAATTGAGCTTGATCCCGATTATGTTCCGATAACAAGACGCTAAAATCATAATCTCGCACATATGAGGAAAAATTGTTCCCGACAATGCCTTCAATGCGTTGATTATTGTTGTGATCAACAATAATGGTTTTCAATATTTCAATCGTAGGGAAGGTCTTACCGTTGCCTTCAATATCAATATCAACGGAAATGATTTCAAGTTCGACAGAATAACGATCAGCTTTAGGGTTGTCCCAATGCGCCAAGGTATTGAAACGATTGTTAATCATCCCTAAAGTGTTGCGCAAATTCTCTTGGCGGCTCGCGCCTCTAGCCAAATTAGCAAAGTTGGTCGTGATGCGCGTATTGTCTGACGGATGATAGTTTTCATCGAAACTAATGCGCTTAATCGTAAATGTAAACTCTTTACTCATTGTGATTCGGTACCCTAATTTCTGATATAAAAACTGAATTTATTTCATGCTCTTTCTGGACATTTCCAATGTTCTTTACTGATCCTTCCAGCCAATAGTATTCCCAGTCTTTTCTGATTTGTGCCTAATGGTTCATTCAGAATCAACGACAATATTGTCTATAGTTAAAAGCATGGTGAATTTTATACTTGAATCACTTCATGAATAAAACGATATTATTTCACAAAGAGGTGAATGAAATTCATGTTTGAAATTTCCGTCGTATTAAGAGTTAAAGGTAGAGAAGTTAGCTACACCATCTTTGATAAGTTAAGTCAGTTA
>JACMMY010000207.1 GCA_014378805.1 Moraxellaceae bacterium | reverse complement strand
TCGTTTTTTGACGATATTCTGTGAGCCATTTTAAGTTCTGTGGAATGTTGCCTTGGATTAGGGAAACTGACAGCGCTGGGCTATCTTTCAACGTTGTCCAGCGCAGTTGATTCAGTCCTATACCTACGCCGACTAAAATAATAATCGGCAAGATCCAAAATAGCCGCCGCCGAAAAACTTCAACAGTCGCACAACCGATCAACACCACAACTGCGGAAACTGCAAATACCCCTGCAACAGGTGCGTAACCATCGAGTCCATGACCAAGGAGTGCATAACCAACAAACAACCATGGAAATCCAGTAAATAACCAAGTCTTTGTCCACTCAATCACAATCCATAGTGGTGCAAAAGTCAGTGGTGATTCGGGTAGGAAACGACGATAAGCCCAAGCCCCGACAGCATTAAATAGCCCCATCACCAATGCGACAAAAGCAATCATGACCAGCGCTAGGGGTGTGGAGGTGTTCCCAAACTGATGAATAGAGGTAAATAACCAAAATGCACCAACGGCCCACAATCCAAAGCCATAGGCTTCGCCCAATACAAAAGCTTGCAAGGGAGTACGTTGATTGAGCAACAGATACAGAAGAGCAGGTGAGACAAAAGCGATAGGCCAAAGACCATAAGGCGCAAAAGCCAGTGGCAACATTGCTCCAGCAAGAAGACAGGCGATCACTCCAATCAGCATCGGTAAGTTGGCGATAGACCAACGGGCTTTGCTGTTCTGTCGGTGAACTGAATAATTTGCAGTTGCGCCAATCTTTTGATTGGTCGTTTGTTTTTTGCCCACGTGCTGAATGCCTGCCTATTTTGAGTGTCGAAGTTGTTGGTTTACGTTTTTGATCCGAATAGTCAGTTTTTAATTGTTGACAACGCCTAGTCTACGATATTGGATCAAGAATTGCACGACGAGCGCGAAGCAACGTTAAACTGCGCGAATCTGAAGCTAACACGGTAAATTGCCAATTCTCAATATCGACAGTTTGCCCTGTAAGCTCGCTGACTAATCCTGTTTCTTCAAGTAATAAACCACCAATCGTATCAACGCCTTCTCCTTCGAGAGCCGCGCCCAGTTCTTCATTAAAGTATTCGATGGGCGTTAAAGCTTGAACGAGCCAAGCCTCTTTATACTCAGGATCAGGAATGATGCAATCCGCGAGCGGATCAATTTCATCGTGTTCATCCTCAATTTCACCGACGATTTCTTCGAGTAAATCTTCAAGTGTAATCAACCCGGCTGTTGCACCATATTCATCCACCACGACCGCCATATGGGTTTGGGTATGTTTTAACATGCCGAGCAATTGATCAGAGCGTGCGGTTTCGGGTACGAATACAGGTTGGCGCAATAAGCTATGCAGTTCAAAATGAGTGGTAGGCGTATGAATAAATCGTAGCAAATCTTTTGCCAATAACACCCCAACGACGGTGTCGCGACCATCATGAGAAAATACTGGAAAACGTGAGTGCGCTGATTCAATTAGAACCGGTAAAATTTCCATCAATTGATCGTCTTCAAATAAGCCGACAACTGATGGACGGGGTGTCATGATCTCGCGAACAGGTGTCTTAGGTAATCCGAGTACGCCAGTCAGCATATCTACAGTATCTGGTTCTAAAAAACGTTTAGAGTCCTGTAATAACTGCACCAAATCATCCCGAGTTTCCGGCGTAGCCGACAGCCAGCGTTTAAGGCCACGCATCGTCCACGCCGAACCAGATTCACTACTCATATACTGCCTTTAAAATTAGAAATTAGCCACCATGATAGCCTATGCTTGGCTACAGATACATGAATCCTTATTAATTTTGATTGAGTTTGTTTTTAATCATGCAAAATAAATCTGCTAACCTTATTAAAACTGTTCATAGTCGAGGTGATTGGTCGTGTCCGAACCGCATTTTTTAGATACCAAAGGCTTAATTTGCCCTGAGCCGGTCATGCTGTTGCACCGCGCCGTTCGTAAAATTACGTCAGGTGAGTTGCTGGTTGTTGAGTCTACTGATCCATCAAGTCTGCGTGATATTCCTAAATTTTGTATTCATCTTGGTCATCTACTACAAAATCAGCAAACTTTACCTTGTTCAGATGGAAATCAAAAAACGATTTATCGTTTTGAAATTATTAAAGGCTAGGTTGGTAAGGGGTTCGAATCAGTTATCGTAGATAGTAAACTCAAGCGTACATTATTATTTTGACATTGATTGTTGTCAAAGTTTATTTTTAAGTTAGAATCAGTCGTCATAACGAGTCCAGTTTTTTTATTTTTCCAATTTTCTCCCACGCTGTAGATGGAGTCATCATGTCGTCGCAATCATTAAAAGACTTAACAGTCGGTCAGCCTGTTCAAGTCAATCAAACCCAATTTAAAAATCGTATCATCAAAGGTGCGATGAGTGAAGCACTGGCAACGCCAGCAGGTAAAGTAACCGATACCCTTATTAAACTTTACGATACGTGGGGCAAGGGCGGGCTTGGTTCAGTCATTACTGGTAATGTGATGATTGATGCTTGCGCTAAAAATGAGCCAGGTGTGGTGGTCATTGAAGATGAAACTGATTTACCGCGTTTAAAAGAGTGGGCGGGCATCGGTCAAAAATACAATATGCCGCAAATCGTTCAGTTGTCCCATCCCGGCAAACAATGTCCTAAAGGTTTAAATCGTGAAACGGTTTCGCCTTCTGCCATTGGATTTGGCCCTGCGATGTCTTCTTTCTTTGGCGTGCCACGCGCATTAGAAGAAGTAGAGATTTTAGATATTATTCAGCGTTTCGGTGAGTCTGCGCGCATTTGTGAAAAAGCAGGATTTGAGGGTGTACAAATTCATGGTGCGCATGGTTATTTGGTCAGTCAGTTCTTGTCTCCGAAGCATAATCATCGTACCGATCAATGGGGCGGTAGTTTAGAAAACCGTATGCGTTTCTTATTAGAAAGCTTTACAGAAATCCGTAAACAAACCAGCTCAAATTTTATTGTTGGCGTAAAACTCAATTCGGCTGACTTTCAAAAAGGTGGTTTTAGCGAAGAGGATTCAGTCGCTGTATTTAAAGCACTCGATGCGCTAGGTGTCGATTTCATCGAAATTTCAGGCGGGACTTATGAAGCGCCAGCAATGGCGGGTGCTAAACAAAAAGTTCAACCCATTAAAAAAGAAAGCACCTTGCAGCGCGAAGCTTACTTTTTGGAGTTCGCGGAAAAAGTTCGTCAAGAAGTGAAAACAGTACTTATGGTTACGGGTGGCTTTCGTACGCGCGCAGGGATGGATGCGGCACTGCAAAGTGGTGCCTGTGACTTGATCGGGATTGCACGTCCTTTGGCCGTGGAAACTGATGTTGCTGATAGCCTGATTGCGGGCGCAAATGTAAAATATGCGGTGCAACCTATTAAAACGGGTATTGGTCCAATTGATAAAATGGCGCTGATGGAGGTGATTTGGTATGCCGCCCAGTTCAGAGCGATCGGTCAGGGCAAAGCACCGAATCCTAAATTGTCACCGCTGATTGTCTTTATGCATTACATCAAAGGCAGTATTCAGGCCATGCTGTTTGGCAAAAAACCGAACAGCACTCGGCTACGCGCAAAGTAAAATTTTTCTGAAATCTACTCTATGAATGAATCGGAGAAGAGGGCAAATAAGCCCTCTTTTTTGTGCATGTCTTAACCATTAATAGTCCAAATCTTTAGCTCAAATTTCTCGTGTCAGAAATTGCTTACACACAAATCCGCTCATGCTCGTTTCATGTAATTTTTAGCGTTAACTGTTTTTTGAGCTTTACCGTGTCTGTCATGACATTGTCATGAACATCTACTAGTCGTAGCAAGGGTTTAGCTACTTGTCCACAAAACCTGTGGATAACGTTGTGGGAAACTCGGGTATTGACAAGTTTAAGTAGTGTTTTATAAGGGTTGACTTCAAATTGGTTGTTTTTTGATCAATTAGAAAATGTATTATTTATAGTGACTTAGATAAAGCAAGAGATACTTTTAAATAAAAAATAGCAAAATAAATTGTACATTGCTAAAAAGTGACAAGTGGATAATCTGTGGGCGGTTTCTGTGCATAAGTAAAGCAATTTTTGAGCTAAAAGAGGGCGTTTTTAAAGCAGTAAAAAGTGTGATGCAGTCCACAAATGTCATTGTCGTTTAAAAAATCAGCAATGACACTTCATTTAAAAAAAATAAATTTAGTGAACAGCATCATCCACGAGATCAAATCCTCGGCGAATATCTTCGAGTCCATCAGATTCTTCTGCCACGGCAAGTAAGTCGACTAATGCCTGTTCGGTATGAGTGGCTTCTTCGATGACTTCAAAATAACGATCAGTGCTAAAGAAATTACTAAAAATTAAATTTCGCAAAACGGTCGCTGTCGGTGTGATGTCTTCGACATCCATACTTGTTTTATAACGAACCTCTCCATCAGCCCAATCCATTTCAAAGTTACCGAGTACCAAGCCATAGTTGATGCGGACAAAAAGTTCGGCTATCCGCGGACGACGCTCTTCGGGAACATTTTCAGGCAGGATGCTGTAGACGAGTAAGCGCTGACTTTCAGGAAATACGCGAACGATGCAAATCCATTCACCGCGTATGCCACGGACAGGCATACGAAAGGTTGCAACGCTTTCACTGTCTGGGTGTGTGGTGAGATTTGGTTCGTCAAACTTGAGTTTTTCAACGGCGAGTAATTCGCGGACTTGATCAATCAATGTAGGCATCAAAACTGTTCCAGCGTATAGGTGAAAGTTGAATAGTATAAAGTGAAATATCCAAATTGACTTGTTCTACTTTGTATGTGGCTGGCTTTGTGGTGCTCTATCCTACATCTCGATAGCGTAAAGGGATTAAATTTAAGTAATATCTAGATGTGGTTGTTACATGTTACTTTTTATGTTGTAAAAATTCAATGCATTATCTCTAAATATGGCTTTGAGTGCTACATCTCCATAAGGCGAGATCATTTGAATCTTTGCTTCGATAATGTCAGGCAGCGTTGCCGTGACTTTATCCATCGGAAAGTTAGACGCAAACATTAATCTCTCATGACCAAAGACATCGACAGCATGTTCAACAAATGGAGAAAGCAGATCAATAATGGTTTCTACATTCGCAAGCTCTCGTCGTTTGTGGAACGAATGTCCAAGGACAGGCATGAGTAAACCAGAGAGTTTGGCCTGAACATGTTTTTGTTCGGAAAGTTCGGCAATGTCATCTTTCCATTGGGAAAAAATTCCAGCGCGCTGCTCTGACGTTTTTCCGGTATCGCGACCGACTGGACCAAAGACACCGACAGGTGTTGCCAAGTGATCAATAACGATGGCTGTTTCAGGAAATTGTTTCGCCAAAAAAGTCACATCGGCAAGTTGCGTGGAATATGCCCAAGCATCAAAACTGAGATTATATTTTGCAACGAGCTCAAAGCGCTTTAAAAATATAGGATTAGCATAAACATTGGCATCAGGATTCCAAGCATGTACGCCTAAATCAGAATGATGAGCCGCCATACAGCGTATGCCTCGAAATAAAGGTGAAGCAGCGATATGTGCATGCAATATATTTTCAAATGAAGGATCAAGCGGATTGGATTTTCCAACAATAGCGCCGAGGCTTGGAATGCAATTTGTGTTTTGAATTGAGCGATCTTTCCCAAATGGTAATTGTGCAACCCAACGTGTTTCTTCGACTGTACCTAGACCTCTTTGGTGATGCCAATCTGCTTCGACATGAACGACTGCTTCAACATCAAAAGGCGCACAATCTTTTGCGTAATCTTGTGGGAGATAAGGGGCTAACGCATAATTAGTCAGTCCAAGACTATCCAATGTTGCTTGTGGTGTGGCAAACCGTGCAACTCGATCCAAAACCTTTGGAAAACGTCCAAATAGCTTAACTGCTAAAGCCGCTTGATGCGGTGTATGGTATGGATCCCATTGATGAATATGCGGATCAATGATGGAGAATGGTAATAATGTTTTCAATTTTAATCATCCATAATCTAAAAATAAGCGATGCTCACTGAGCTTTATTGACGTCTATGTCATTGGCTTCGCACGTTTCGATTCTACTCGAAAAACGATGTTTGATATTTTAATTTTTTGAGGGGTAATAAACAATAAAATATAGTCTTCGCAA
The DNA here is from genome assembly GCA_014378805.1 of Moraxellaceae bacterium. Classification (GTDB taxonomy): domain Bacteria; phylum Pseudomonadota; class Gammaproteobacteria; order Pseudomonadales; family Moraxellaceae; genus Aquirhabdus. The sequence goes on along the minus strand of JACMMY010000207.1, from coordinate 336 downwards.
AATCCAAGCGTCTACACAACATCAATCTATGCTTAGAAGCCTACTAAGACACCCCTTTATTTATTGTGCAATCACACAAACGCTTTGGGTTGATTCAGTAGGCTCTTAATCACCTTTTATGGGTTAAAGGTGATTATTCAATAATCGCAGTGGCCTCATTCGACGCATAAAATTCACGCAGTAATGGCTCAACGCGACCGCGCAAATAGCCGTTATCTGTGAGATGTTTCAAAGCGAGAGTCAGGGCTGGTTCTAGCTCAGCAACGATAAAATCGGGCGTGACATTCACGTCAGCGAGCAGCTCAACTAAACTGCGGTTACTGTTGCGCGCATACC
>JACMMY010000206.1 GCA_014378805.1 Moraxellaceae bacterium | reverse complement strand
GTTCATCGCGCAAACGGGTGAAGTCTTGAACCGTGAAAACAACGCATATGATTTGCTGAAACGTCCTGATGTGACTTTTGCCCAGATTGCTGAATTGACGGGTTCTGAAGTTGCACCGATGGTGGGTGAGCAGATTGAAATTGCCGTGAAATACTCGGGTTATATTGATCGTCAGCAAGATGATGTGGCGCATTTGAAACGTTATGAAGAGACCGCGTTGCCAGTTGATTTTGACTATGATGCGGTGTCGGGCTTGTCACGTGAAATTACTATGAAGCTGAAAGCCGTGCGTCCTGCGACATTGGCGCAGGCGGGGCGTATTCAAGGCGTGACGCCTGCGGCGGTTCAGTTATTGCTCATCATGGTCAAGCGTCAGGGCATCAAACAAGCTGTTTAATTAGAACATTACAGTTCGATGACCTATCAATGAAAAGAGTATCGATATGATGCTCTTTTTTTTCGCCTAATGAGTGTGTAAAGTAACTGAATGATTTATTAAAAAAGAAGATGGACTTTGAAAATTAGATTATTAGTGTGTGCGTTAATGTTAGTCGGGACATGGGCGAATGCAGAATCTGCGACGAGTGGAAATACAGTGGATCAAGCAAAGGCTGCATCAGCAGAGTCCGCAGAAGTGTTGCGCGCGAAATCACTCGACGATGAGTTTTCGAAATGCCTTCCAAATAATCCTCAATATAAGAATCGATGTGCGATGCTAGAGGCGAGTAAGGCTTCGATATCACATTCTCAATCGATTGTTGCTTATGCCACATCCTTAAAAATGTCGAATATTTACATTAAATATCTGACTGATCGCGAGTCAAGTGGATTAGGTTATTGTCGATTAAAAGGTGCTGCACAAGCTGCTAAGGCGAAATACGATCCTAATAAAAATGTCAGTGAAATCTTGGAACTGGTTGCAGGTTGTATGGCAAATCAATATCAACAAGTCGGTAAACAGGAAGGTGAGCTGAATCAGATTATTGGAAAGTGATAAAAATGGATGTAAATAAGCAGTAAGTTGAAGTGCAATTTTTAGATTTTGATTGATTTACTAATGATCTCTACAGCTAATCGAATAATCATAAAGGGATTCTCATGAAAACACTCCTGCAACCAGAAAAGCTATTCAGTCTAACCATGTGGTTAGTTGCCATTTTATTCGCATGGTTCTTGATGGGTTTTGGTGGTTTGATTATTCGCGATCTGCCACTTGCTGAACATAATCTGACGCCTGAACAGTTTGCGACTCCTCAATTTCTGGTGCTTAAGCAAACCAAGAAAAATATCGAGATTGAGCAGAGTGAAAAAAGCGATCAGCGCGACTTATTACAACAATCACTCAGCGCGGCTCAAAGCCAATATGATACGGAGCATGTTAACTTCCAAAATTGGTTGGCAACGCGTGCAGTTACGAATCAGTCTGATCAAAATCCAGAATTGATTGCGCGAACAAAAAGGTTAGAAGAACTCAAAGTCAGTCAAGTGTCGAGTCAACAAAAAATTGCCGATCTCGATCACCAGTTGTTAGTTTTAAGTCAACGAAGTGATCAGCTTTATCCGCAATATACTGAACTGGAGCAGACGAGTAATCAGCTCTATGATCACGCTGTTTTTAAGCAGCAACTGAAGGTATTTGGCTATCGTTTACTGTTTATATTACCTTTGATTGCGGCGGCGTTATGGTTGTTTGTTCGGCATCGTAAAAGCAAATATTGGCCTTTTGTCTGGGGCTTTATTTTCTTTGCGTTGTTTAGGTTCTTTGTAGCGCTCGTCCCTTATTTGCCAAGTCAGGGTGGG
>JACMMY010000205.1 GCA_014378805.1 Moraxellaceae bacterium | reverse complement strand
TTTACTTTTCCATACGGTTCAATCAGTTTTAAATCACCCTTTGCTTGCATCAGATTCCAAGTAAAGAGCTTTTATTGCTATAACAACCTGTTAGTTTCGGATTTATCCTTAAGCTAACTTTGCTTCAATCCAAGCAGGGATATCTTGCATAATTTGCGCGAATTCAGGAATGAGCGGTGCACCACCTTGTGCAAAATCAGGTCTGCCACCCCCTTTGCCTCCCACTAAGCCAGAAAGATGGCTGATAATCTCACCCGCTTTAATTTTGCCAGTCTGAGAAGTAGAGACAGACGCGAGTAGATTGACTTTGTCACCGTCTGTTGATCCTAAAACAATCACACTTTCTGGTAAGCGTGATTTAACACTATCGAGCAGTATACGTAGGTGCTTACTATCAATATTCTCTAGTGTTGCCACTAAAAGTTGGGTATCTCCAACCCATCGCGCTTGCATGACGAGTTCAATACTTTCAGCATTAGCCAATTTTTGATTGAGATGATCAATGTGCTTTTCGTGATCACGAGCCCGATCTGATAAAGCGTGAACTTTTTCAAATATTTTATTGCGTGGAGCCTTAGTAAGGCCTGCGATTTGAATGATTTGGTGCTCACCCGTTTGAATGAAATTCAGTGCACTAAGACCTGTCACTGCTTCAATGCGACGAACACCTGCTGCTATACCACCTTCGCTGGTAATTTTAAGCAAACCAATATCGCCTGTGCGTTGCACATGAATACCACCACAGAGTTCTACGGAGAAGTATTGATTATTCGTTTTGTTACCGATTGCCAAAACACGAACTTCATCTCCGTATTTTTCACCAAACAGCATCATCGCGCCTTTGGTTTTGGCTTCCGCCATGCTCATCTCTTCGGTTTCGACGGCATAGTTGCCAATGATTTCTTGTGCAACCAGACGTTCAACTTCATTAATTTGGTCCAGTGTGACTGGGTGATCATTGGCAAAGTCGAAACGTAGTAAATCAGCAGTCACTAATGAGCCTTTTTGCGAAACGTGTTCGCCTAAGACTTTACGCAATGCAGCATGTAAAAGATGCGTCGCAGAGTGGTTGCGTGCAATTGCAGCACGCAAATTTTGTTTGACTTCCGCTTCAATAATTTGGTTCGATTGGATTTTACCCATCGTGACCACGCCTAGATGAACAATCGAATTGCCCGATTTTTTAGTATCTTGAACTTCAAAAATACCATCCAAACCAGTCAAAGTCCCTGTATCACCAATCTGACCACCTGATTCTGGGTAGAACGGTGTTTGATTGAGGACGATAAAACCTTCTTCGCCTTCGCTCAAACTATCAGCAGGCTGACCGTCTTTGTAGAGTGCAATGATCTGACCCGAACCAGTGGTTGCGTTATAACCATCAAATTGAGTAGTGCTATCAACTTTCACAAAGCTGTTGTAATCAACGGTGAATTTACCTGCATCACGTGCACGACGACGTTGTTCATCCATTGCCGCTTCAAAGCCAGCTTGATCAACGGTCAAACCACGTTCGCGTGCAATATCTGCGGTCAAGTCCACGGGAAAGCCGTACGTGTCGTAAAGTTTGAACGCCACTTCGCCGTCAATGACGTTGCCTTTTACATTCGGTAATTCAGCTTCAAGTAGTTTCAAACCTTGTTCTAGCGTGCGTGCAAATTGCTCTTCTTCTTTGCGAAGTGCTGTTTCAATGGCTTCGCGGCGTGCGACTAATTCTGGATAGGCGACGCCCATGACATCAATCAGCGGTTGAACCATTTGATAGAAGAATGCGCCTGTTGCGCCCAATTTATTACCATGACGCACTGCGCGGCGAATGATACGGCGCAGCACATAGCCGCGACCTTCATTGCTTGGGTTGACGCCATCAGCAATGAGGAATGAACACGAGCGGGCATGATCTGCCACAACGCGTAAAGAAGGCTGTCCTTCGTCTTCGATGCCAATGATTGTGCAAGCTGATTGAATCAAGTGTTGAAATAAGTCGATTTCATAGTTGGCATGAACGTGTTGCATCACTGCGCTAATACGCTCTAAACCCATGCCTGTGTCTACGCTAGGTGCGGGCAGCGCTTGCATTGAGCCGTCTTTTTGACGGTTAAACTGCATAAACACACAGTTCCAGATTTCAATGAAGCGGTCACCATCTTCTTCAGGCGTACCCGGTAAACCGCCCGCAATTTCTGCACCGTGATCGTAGAAAATTTCAGTACATGGACCGCAAGGACCTGTGTCGCCCATCGCCCAGAAATTGTCTGATGCGTAAGCGGCGCCTTTGTTGTCACCAATACGAATGATGCGTGATACATCTAAACCAATATCATTGTTCCAAAAACCAAACGCTTCGTCATCGGTTGCATAGATCGTGACGTATAAGCGATCTTTTGGAATGTTCATCCAGCTTGGGCTGGTCAGAAATTCCCATGCGAAAGCAATGGCGTCTTTCTTGAAGTAATCACCAAAAGAAAAGTTGCCCAACATTTCAAAGAAAGTGTGGTGACGTGCGGTATAACCGACATTATCTAAGTCGTTATGCTTTCCGCCTGCGCGAACGCATTTTTGACTTGATGTTGCACGCACATAATCGCGTGAATCAAGTCCAAGGAACGTATCTTTAAATTGATTCATGCCCGCATTGGTAAACAGCAATGTCGGATCGTTGGTTGGAATCAAGCTGCTGGATGCAACACGCGTATGACCTTTGCTTTCAAAGAAGCGTAAGAAGTCTTCACGAATGTCAGCTGCTGTGCGGATTTGCGGCTTGGCTGTCATGGGTGAGACTCCTTGGGTTGAATGCTGGAAAAATGGGTTAAATTAAAAGCCAAATAGTATAGCTGATTTTTTGCTATTGGCTTAGGTTGAGTTGAAAATTTATATCTTAACAAGCGGTTTAATTTTTGATTGGAGTGCGAGTCAACTAATGATACCTGAACTTAGAGAAATCGTCCTAAATGATCTGCTGTTGGCAGCATGCATTGGTCGTCACGCCCAAAGATTTTATAGCGATTTAATGCGACTCGATCATAGAGCCAGTCGCGAATCGGTCTTGGGATTATCCAAAAGACAGCCAGTAATTTATAGGGAACTGGAAACCGTGAAATTGCTTTAAGAAATGCGCTGCTTTTTACGTAAAGTGTGCCATTTTCGACATATACCATCGTGTCAAAGTAATCGGTTGGCAGGCCAAAATGATGCAATATTTGTTGTCCTTGTTCCGATTGAACGGTAGCAAGTTTAAACAGTCTTTTTTTTGTCCGCATGAATGACAAATCGACTCCATCCATTGCAGAGTTTACAGACACCATCAAAGAGAATGACATTTTCTAGAGTATCGACATTGATAGGCGTTGTTGACGTCGGTGTGTTCATCAATAAACCTCTAGAATTTACGCGTTGATTTCTTTAGAAAGGACAAAGTGATTAATTCTAAACCTTTGTAATGTATGATATAAAAAATAATATGCGGATCAAATTCATTACCTGCATCGAATCGTATCATGTGAATTTTTCTTAAGCAATAATTGATTCCAGTTCGACTGACTTCACCACAAATGAAGACAGAGATACCAGAAAAAATCACAACACGGGCGTTCAAAAATACTGCCAAATAAATACCTTGGCTAATACACATCATTGTATCGAGCGGAGCCCAATCCAAGAGGGTTAGGTTGCTGTTTTGCTCATATTTTCTTACACTTATTGTTCTTTAATGATTAGATTAACACGGCAATCAAGTGGCTCATAATCAGTGCATATCAACGTACTCAATTGTCACAGTGAAGTGGTGTGTTTAGCGTTAGACTCAGTGAAAAGTTTTAAATAGATTGCTATTATGATTCAACAACCACAATGGGATAATAAGCAACTTCAGTTTGTAGAGGCAATGCAGCGCTATGAAGGGGGGTGGGTGTATCCATTCATCAATAAAGTGGTGTCTTGGCTCAATATATCGCTGCAAATATTTTTGGTGATTTTGGCTGTTCGTTTGGATGTCAGCCTGACTTGGCAAATCTTTGCTATCGTGGTTGCGTTTGTGTTGGCGGATTTAGTCAGTGGCTTGGTTCATTTATATATGGATCATAACGATCATTACGCCTCGTTCGTTGGTCCTTTTATTGCGGCTTTTCACTTGCATCACGACACACCGCGTTATACGGATCGGCAGTTGATTCATGTGTATGTTGATGAATCAGGTTCTAAGCAGTGGTTGGTTGTGTTCTTAATGTTATTTGCTTTCTTATTTTTATTTACGACGACATCACCTGTATTGTTGTGTATTGGGGCTTATTTCGCGGTTTTTTCATCGCTTTCAGAATTGTCACATTATCTCTGCCATAACAGTAGTGCAAAAACGGTGCGTCTGTTGCAGCGAATGTGGATTCTGTTGCCAAAGAAACATCACATGCAACATCACCGCGTCGATAATGTGAATTATGCCTTTCTCAACGGCATGAGTGATCCTTTGATTAACTGGATTGCGCGGAATTTTTATCCGGGTTATCGGTCAGGTACTGAGCTGCATACTGCGCTTTATCAACACAATCGACAGACCCTTCATCCTGATTCACCCATCATTGATTTAAATAAATAACTTCATGATCGGCAATCCTTCTTCATAAAAGGTAGGAGATGTAAAAAAAACAGCATGATTTAGCACAGATAATCTATTGCCTTTCAGTAAGGTTTGATCTAAAACAATAGATGTGAGCATTGTCGTCATTATAAATTTGAGCGACTGTAGTTTTCGTTGTTTAGACCAACACAAGGGATTGTCTCATGCCAAACGATCAAATCACCATCACGCAAGATTCCTATGTGGTTTTATGGAGTCCACATCGTAAGCAGTTTCATATCGAAACGGTTGCAGATCGTTTACAGCGTAATCGAAGAATTTTTAAGCTTGGCAAACCTGAAGGAGACTTTATTGCGCTGGCTTATGCAAATAGTCATGACGACGCATTAACCATCCAAAAAAAGTATGAGTCGGAGCGGCAAGTGTGTTTGTCTGATCAAACGGGCTAAGATTTTTTGAAAGCAATTTTATTAATCAATCGAATTGTATTTCATCGTGACTGTTTTCATCATGAATAGCGTCTTAAAATCACACCGCTTTTAAGGCGTTTCGCGGTACAATCTCGCGCATATTTTTTCGCTCTGATCTAGTTGTTAAGTTAGAGCTGTTTTTTGAGCCTTTTAAAGGCCTTCGATTTAAGGGGTAGGGTATGGACGCAATTACGATCGAACGTGAAGTTTTAGATGAGGCTGTTGCTCATTTGCATACCATACGTGACTTTATTCGTTTTGGCGTGACCGCATTGCGTGCATCTGAGGTGCATTTAGGTCAGGGTACGGAAGATTATTTTGCTGAAAGTTCAGCACTCATTTTGCAGACTCTGTCTTTGGATTGGTCTGTTGATGATCAAATTCAAGATAGCCGATTACTCCCTTCAGAAAAAGAAAAAGTCGTTGAGCTGCTCGCGAGGCGTATCAATGATCGTATTCCTTTGGGTTATTTGCTCAATGTTTCCTATTTTTGTAATCAACCGTATTACGTCGATGAGCGCGTCTTAATTCCACGTTCACCGATTGCAGAACTGATTAATAATCGTTTCGCGCCTGTATTGACCGATGGTTCAGGTGGCGTTGTAGATGGTGTGAATCGCCTGCCACCAGTGGTGGATTCAGCGTTTGTGCCTGAGCGTATTTTGGATTTGTGTACAGGTTCTGGTTGTATTGCAATTGCTTGTGCTTATGCGTTTGAAGATGCACAAGTGGATGGTGCTGATTTGTCGCGTGATGCGCTTGAAGTGGCGTCGATCAACGTTGAACATCATCAAAAAGACAATCAAGTGTCGCTCATTCAATCGAATTTGTTTGAAAAGATTCCAGCGCAGCAACAATATGATTTGATTGTGTCTAATCCACCGTATGTGGATGCCTCTGATATGGCGGATTTACCACAAGAGTTCTTGCATGAGCCTGAAATGGCGCTGGCAGCAGGTCGAGATGGTTTGGATTTGGTTAAACAGATTTTGATCAAAGCACCAGAATATCTTTCTTCACGTGGTTTGCTAGTCGTTGAAGTGGGCAACAGTGAATGGGCTTTGCGTCAATTGTTCCCTAAAGTGCCGTTCCATTGGTTGCATTTTACGCAAGGTGGCACGGGTGTATTTGCGTTGACCGCGAGTGAATGTAAACAGTATCACGCGCAGTTTGTAGCGGCGTTGGCGTTGAGTGAGTAGGTCTTGTGTTGAAGGCTTTTTTTCTTTAATAAAAAAAGAACAAAGCCTGTTTTAAGTGAAAAGTGTGTTGAAGAATCATTTGAATAGAATTGTTGAGTAAAAACATGGCAGGCAATAGCGTTGGGCAATTATTCCGAGTGACGACATGCGGCGAGTCGCATGGTGTCGGCTTGATGGCGATTGTCGATGGCGTACCTCCTGGTATGGCGTTAAGTGAAGAAGATTTACAGATCGACTTAGATCGCCGTAAACCAGGGACATCAAGCTTTGCGACGCAGCGCAAAGAAGAAGATTTAGTCAAAATCATTTCGGGTGTGTTTGAAGGTAAAACGACAGGCACGCCGATCGGTTTGTATATCGCTAATACTGATCAAAAATCAAAAGACTACGGCAATATCGCAGAAACGTTCCGCCCGGGTCACGCTGATTATACCTATACCATGAAGTATGGCTTCCGTGATTATCGTGGCGGCGGTCGTTCAAGTGCGCGTGAAACGGCGATGCGAGTCGCGGCAGGCGCGATTGCGAAGAAATATTTAGCTGAGAAATTCGGTATATTGATTCGTGGTCATGTGACTCAAATTGGTAATGAGTTTGCCAAGGATTTGAATTGGTCGATTGTGAACGAGAATCCATTTTTTTGTGGCGATGCGGAAGCGATTCCACGTTTTGAAGCATTGGTGACTGAGTTACGTCGTCAGGGTACAAGCTGCGGAGCCCGTTTGGAAGTGATAGCTGAGAATGTTCCTGTTGGTTGGGGCGAGCCAGTATTTGATCGTTTGGATGCGGATATTGCTCACGCGATGATGAGTATCAATGCCGTGAAAGGCGTTGAAGTTGGCGATGGTTTTGCAGTTGCAGGTCAGTTTGGTCATGAAACGCGTGATGAGATGACGCCGAATGGTTTTAAAGCCAATCACGCAGGCGGTATCTTGGGCGGAATTTCCAGCGGTCAACACATCCGTGTGTCGATTGCATTGAAGCCGACCGCGAGTATTACCACCGCAGGCCAAAGTGTGAATCTGGCAGGTGAACAAATTGAAGTCGTCACCAAAGGTCGCCATGATCCTTGCGTGGGCGTGCGCGCAACGCCGATTGCCGAAGCGATGCTCGCGATTGTGCTAATGGATCATTTCATGCGACATCGTGCGCAAAATGCCGATGTAGTTGCGCCGATGAATGCAATTGAACAGTAATCTCAGTGTTTCAACAAAGGCTCGTTTATCGGGCTTTTATTTTTTCTATTTCGCGGTGATTGGCGCGTTTATGCCTTACTGGAGCTTGTATCTAGAAGGGCGTGGCTTTGATAAAGAACAAATCGGTTGGCTGGCTGCGGTCACGGTGATTTCTCGTATCATTGCGCCGAGTGTGTGGGGGCAACTCGCTGATCGCTCTGGCTTGCGAATGCGCTGGGTGCGCTTAGGTATTTCTGCGGAACTCGTAGCATGGGTTGCAGTTTTGTTTGTGCCGCATACATTGTTTTGGCTAGTGCCCGTCCTGTTCTTTTATAGTTTCTTTCAAAATGCAGTGCTGGCTCAATTTGAAGCGGTGACGTTGTTTTATCTGGGCAAAGATCGAGATCAATACGGGATTGTGCGTCTGTGGGGTTCACTGGGTTTTATCGCTGCAGTTGCAGGTTTAGGTCTGTGGTTTAAGTGGAGTCTCATTACGACATTGCCTGTTGTGATGATTCTTTTAGCGTTGGTTGCTGTCGTGAATTCCTTTCTGATTGCCGAACCACCCCAAGCGAAGACCAGAACAACCAAACCATCTTCTTTATGGCCTGTGCTTAAGAAACCAGTGGTTTGGGCATTCTTTAGCATTCATTTTTTCTTATTGCTGTCACATGCGCCATTCTATAGTTTTTATTCAAATTATTTATTGAGTTATGGCTATAGCACATTGAGTATTGGTTTACTGTGGTCGGTGGGCGTCTTCGCAGAAGTGTTAATGTTTACCCAAAGCTCAAAGTTACTGGCTCGCTTTGATGAGCGGCATTTGATTATTGCTTGTATTGTATTTACATCATTGCGTTGGTTGCTGGTAGCAGCTTTTCCAACGATTTGGGGAATTCAGATATTGGCGCAATGCGTTCATGCTTTAAGTTTTGCATTATTTCAGTCGATTGCCATGCGTTTGATCTTTAGAGAATTCAATCCTGATCAACAAGGAAGAGCGCAAGCGTTGTACAGTATGTTGTGGGGCTTGGGCGTGGCAATCGGTTCGATTTTAGCGGGTCAAGTTTGGGATCGATGGGGCGGGCAGTGGATATTTGTCATCGCTGCGATGATCGTTTTGTTTGGATTATTTTTTGTTCGGAAGCTTTATTCAAAAAATATTCAAAAAAAATCGTTGATAAGCCAAACGCATACACACATCACACCAACAAATTTACCTTGACGAGAACCAGTAGACACGGCACGATTGCTGAAAGGATTTTAGTGACTTCAGTGATTCTAAATTATTATGATGCCATCAATTATGCGACTGTACACGTTTGAAAAAATTATGTTTACTCAGTTGGCTCCTCGTCTCTATGTAGCTTCATTAAATGTTCGTTTGGCCTTGCTGGCGACAATGGCTTCGTGCGCAATTTTTACCCATCCTGCTGCTTATGCAGAAGATCAATCAGAAACAACGCCAGCAGCAAATTCTCTAGAGGCATTTGCTACCCCAAAAACACCGGCCAAAAACGATATTGAGCTCGTCAATCGTCCTTTGATAGCAGGGCTTTGGGGGATGCGAATTCCGAATGTTGCGTGTATTGAATACTATAATTTTAAAGAAAACGGTCAGTTTCTAGTCAAGAGCGCTAATGAGTGGAGTCTTGGTAAGTATGCATATCAGCTTCCTGAAATGGAAGTAATGGCTAAGTCTCTGCCACAACTCACGATGGGTATTTTGTATGATAGCGATGACATCGATTGCTCAGGAAATCAAGTAAATCAGACGGGTGAAGTACAACAAGAATTTGTGAAATGGATTAGTCCTTCGCATATCCAGTTCTGTGCTGCTATAGACGGCAAACAATGCCCTTTAGAGCTATACCGAGTTTTACCATAAAAAAATGCTATTTCAGTAAATTTTGCCTGGCGGTTTGAATGCAGCATGATTCTATTTAGTTAAAATCAAGCGGTTGTTGCGTGTCAGTCGTAGACGATACTCTTCACCTTCATGCAGAATGCGAATTTCTTTTCCGAATGCAAATAAATGGTGTGACTGAAGAACGGGTAATGCGTTGTGGTTTGGGCTTAAAAAACTAAAAGATGCATTCATGCTCGTTCGCTCAAGGTTTAAATTATTCAGTAATGATAATTATTCTCATTTAAAAATTCAAGTCTCATTTGTGAGATCAATGTAAAAATTTAAGAATTTTTATTAAGGTTGTGAGACTTTTAATATCTAAAAAGCATTGACGATGCGTCTTTACGCATTATGATCCTAGTCAAAAGTATTGAAAATATATGTCAATTGTTTATCAATATGTAATTTTTTAAAAATTTTATGCATAAATTCGTTAACCAATAAAAGAGGGTTGATCGAATGGCAATCACCCAAAAAAATCCCCGCAATGTGCGGGGATTTTTTATGACGCGATTTCGTTAAAGGGAACGATTAGTGCTTTTCGACGATCGCAACAACACCCTGGCCACCAGCAGCACAGATCGAGATCAGTGCGCGGCCGCTGCCTTTTTCGTTCAACAGTTTAGCTGCGGTTGCAACGATACGACCACCTGTTGCTGCGAATGGATGACCTGCTGCCAATGATGAACCGTTGACGTTGAGTTTGCTGCGATCAATTGAACCCAGTGCTTTGCTCAAGCCCAAACGTTCTTTACAGAATGTGGTGTCTTCCCAAGCTTTCAGTGTAGACAAGACTTGTGATGCAAATGCTTCATGGATTTCATAGAAATCGAAGTCTTGTAATGTCAAACCAGCACGCGCCAACATGCGTGGAACTGCATAAGCAGGCGCCATCAACAAGCCCTCAGCAGGACCTTCTTTGCCCGTGAAATCTACAGCAGCAGTTTCAGAGAATGTCAGGTATGCAAGCACTTCATGACCGTTTGCTTTTGCCCATTCTTCAGATGCAAGCAGAACAACAGATGCACCGTCAGTCAATGGTGTTGAGTTACCAGCAGTCATTGTTGCATTTTCGCCTTTACCAAAAACTGGTTTTAGTGTGGCTAGTTTTTCAACGGTGCTACCAGGACGTAAGTTGTTATCGCGAGTCAGGGTCAAGAATGGCGTGATGAGGTCATCGAAGAAACCGCGTTCATACGCAGCAGCCATGTTTTTATGGCTTAACGCAGTGAGCTCGTCTTGTGCTTCACGAGTAACGCCCCACTCAAGTGCAGTGATCGCAGCATGATCGCCCATCGCTAAACCAGTACGTGGCTCACCATTTTTAGGCGCATCGAGTAGTTTTTTGAAATCTAATTTTTTCAGAACTTTGAGGTAGTCAGAGTTCTTTTTAACGTTGTTTGCTTCAAGCATTGCTTTACGCAGACCATCACCGAAAGAAATTGGTGCGTCAGAGGTAGTATCCACACCACCCGCAATACCCACTTCGATCTGACCAAGTGCAATTTTATTTGCAACGATAAAAGCGGCTTGTAAGCCAGTACCACACGCTTGTTGTAGATCCATTGCAGGTGTTTGTGCTGACAAAGATGTGCTGAGTACGCACTCACGAGTCATGTTGAAATCACGGCTATGCTTAAGAACCGCACCAGCAACAACTTCGCCTAGACGTTTGCCTTGAAGGTTAAAGCGGTCAACGAGACCGTTCAATGCTGCTGTGAGCATGTCACTGTTAGATGCGTTAAAATACGCGCCGTTTGAGCGAGCGAAAGGAATACGATTTCCGCCCAAAATGGCAACGCGACGAACAGTAGGGGTATTACTCATAACAGTTTCCTTTGATTTTGCAGGGCTTGGTTTTACTGTGCTCGCTTTTGCAGGGCTAGGCTTTGCAGCAGCTGAAGTACTTGGTTTTGCGGCTGCTGCGGCAGGTTTCGCTGTTACAGTAGGAGCAGG